>JBAZLE010000066.1:0-10439 GCA_041650455.1 Thermoplasmatota archaeon
GCCTTTGTTTCGTAAAGTTTATCCTTCATCTCTTTGTATTGATACGCGGCATCCCGGTCCTTTTTTAACTGGCGGATCTGACTGGTGATTTCATTCAGGATAATATCGATGCGCTCCAGGTTCTTGTCGACGTCCCCGCGTTCTTTTTCTGCTTTCTCGATGTCCTCATCAAAGGTGCTGATGCCGGCGATGCCGTCGACGATTTTCCGCCGGTCGACGGACCCCATCTCGACGAGGCTGGTCACATCCCCTTGTTTGATGATGTTATAGCCTTCCCCGGAGATCCGGGCGTGGGTGAGCAGGTCGATAAACTCGGTGTATGACGCGGAACGGTCGTTGATGTAAAAGTAACTGTAGTAATTATCCGGGTTGTCCTTCAGCGGAGCCCGTTTGATTATCCTGGTGAGGACGACGTCGTTCGCATCGAGGGGCATCTTGCGTTGTGAGTTGTCAAAGACCAGGGAGACTTTGCAGTATTTTGACGGGTTCTTGCGGTTTTTCCCTCCGTTGAAGATTAGGTCGGTGAGTCGGCCTGCGCGCATGACCTTGGAGCTTTTTGGCCCCAGTACGAACAGGATGGCATCCACGATGTTGCTTTTCCCGGACCCATTCGGCCCGGTGATCGCAGTGAACCCTGGGTAAAACGGTACCGTCAGTTTATGCCCGAAGGATTTAAAATTTTCCATTTCAACCTGTTTAAGATACACAGTTATCCCTTTCCACTAGAGAGCACGTCCGCACCTACATTATCTTATCCGGCATCCCATTAAGGAGAAACAGAAAACTGTATATAAAATTTTGGAGATAGGCAGCGGGATTTTCTCATTTTTATAAAATGGTATCGATGGTAGTATCCTGGTAAGGATACTCTTTTATAGGAGAACTGTCTTATAAAATATCATACGGAGGGAAGCAATGAAAAGGAATTGGTTGGTGGTTGGAATCATTCTCTTGTTCATTGGGATGGCGTATGTACCAGCAATAGCACAGAACACAGAGAGACCTCAATCTTCCCAAGGGACCTGGTTGTATGTCGGGGGGAGTGGACCAGGGAACTATACAAAAATACAGGATGCGATTAATAATTCATCTGATGGTGACACAGTGTTTGTTTATGACCAGTCTTCCCCCTATTTTGAACAACTTTATATTGATGTATCCATTAGTTTAATTGGAGAGAATAAAAATACAACCATCTTAGATGGAAGTAATATTTTACCTTCAAATGGTATTATCAATTTTCAATCAAGTAATGTGAGTATTGCAGGATTCACACTAAGAAATTCAACTTGGAATGGAATCAGAATAGTTGATTTTTCAAATAATACGTTTATAAATAATATTTTTTTAAACAATAAGGCAAGTGGCATTTTTTTAGCAGGAAGTGAAAAGAATTGTATTGAGTATAATGAGTTTTCGGGCGGTGAATATGGAATTCAATTAGCAATCGGAGCAAACCATAATACCATCCGAAATAACTATTTGACGATGGCAGAGTCGGATGGAATTTGGACTCGGGAATCAAATCATAATTTTATTATCAATAATACGATTGAACATAATAAAAGAGACGGCATTCGATTACAAGGGACACACAACTATGTTATTGAATCTAACAATATCTCCTATAACAGGAGAGGTCTCAGCGGTGGTTCAACTGCTTGTCTTATCGAAAAAAATAAAATCAATAATAATAAGCAAGGGATACTGTTCGATATAGAGGGTAATAACAATATCATCCAACTAAATGATTTTAAATCTAACACTCTCGGTTTGTACTTTTCTTTCTCTTCTGGAAATATTGTACAATCAAATAATTTTTTACGTAATACCTTTGATGCAAGTTCATTTTCATCATCCACCACTTGGTCTAAAAATTTCTGGAATAGACCAAGGTTGCTACCTAAACCAATAATTAATTGGCAAATTTATTGGATTATCGAACCAGAATTTCGTCCTGGATTAGCATTAATTTATCCTAGACCCTATTTCGACAAGACCCCTGCTTTAATACCCTATGACATTGGAGAATGATGAAGAATGAAGGATATCTGGTTAAAGAAATGGTCCGCAGTTTCTCTTATCCTTCTCTTCATCGGTGTCGCCGTCGCACCCGGCATCAGCCAGAGAACGGTCAGCGCATTCCACGATGGTTATCCGGTGGAAACAACCACAGAAACGGCTCGTTCCTCTGCCGGAACAAAAGGAGAGGATATCGAGACGATGGCCATCACGTTTGAGAGTAATGATTACACGTTGTACGGAGAAATTTTCTATCCCTCTGCATCTGGATTGTACCCAGGGATTGTGTTCTGTGAAGGACTCGCTGGATATGTCGAGGCCTACAGCTGGATACCAAAAGCATTGGCAGAACAGGGATACGTTGTGTTAATCTATGATTACCCCGGTCAAGGCAGATCGGAAGGATTCCTTGGGAATAGAAATATATCGATACCTTCGCTGAATTTTTATCTCAGATTCAGCGCATTGTTCGAAGAGGGGTATTATTATGTTACGGATAAGTTGGTGAAAGCAACCATGGATGCAGTGACCTATCTGACAAACGAAAGTCCCGTAAGAACCTTGATTGATAGGGAAACAATCGGTCTCATTGGTCATTCGTTAGGGAGTTTTACGGATACGGAGACCGCTGTATTTGATGAAAGAATCGATGCCGTGGTCGCATTATCCCAGGGGAATCTGATCCATGCAGAAGAGATAGATGTACCAGTGCAATTTCAATTCGGGTGTTTCGATATCACCTGTAGTTTCCCTATCTCTTATTTTTGCTACAAGAGGGTACATTCTCCCAAGGAACTGATAGCGATACAAGGTGGGACGCATATTGGTTTTACCACGGCCTTTGGGAAATATTGTTTATGCCCACCTTGGCAAAAAGAAATCTGCCTTCACTATGCGATCGGTTGGTTTGACTATTTCTTAAAAAACAAACCAGACGCATATGAGACAATAACTACGAGTACAGATCACCTCTCAAAAATCCTTCGATCACGGTATGACTTTGGAGATGGAGAACACCTTTTACATTGAACGCCTTCCCCGAAGTGGTAAGAAAAACCTCAACGTGATTTTATAACAGAAAGATAGGTTTTTTATAGGAGAACAACGTTATAAATATCATAAAGGGGCAGGAAAGTATGGATAAGAAACCTCTGGTTGGAATGATTGTGAGTATTCTAATTGTGGTACCTGCGGTCTCTACACCATCCGCAGCAGAGTCGGATACAGAATTATCCATTGGGATCTGTGGTGGTTTCATTGCTATTGATGGATGGATTATGAATATTGGTGATAACCCTGCATCTAATGTCTCGTATACATTTTCAATCAGTGGGGGGTTTCATAATGATATCAATGTGACTACATCCGATATGGTGTCCATGATGCCCCCGAAATCTGCAATGGGGGTGTTAAGCAATACGTATGGATTTGGACCAGTAACCATTACCTTATCGGTGTCAGCATCCAACGCAGACAATATAACTAAATTAGTGAATGGATTTCAGGTAGGAAAGCGTACCTTGATTTCTTTTCCAATGCTTCGACTTTTCACATTCGCTTTGATGTTAAGAGCATATACGTACTGGGGGAAAAATCCCGAGAAACTTCTTTAAAACTTGACTTCGCCAAATAGACCTTTTCACCACTAACATCCTCCGTTGGTCGATTTGCCAAAACGATTTTTACCATCGCAAATTCAACGATTTGTCCTCGTACCTGCGTAGAAAATCACCAAACAACCCCATAATTTCAGGTGAAACATTGCTCAAAATCGTGAATTGAAATCGATTCTTTGGATAGACAACGGTAAGTGTCAAATTCTGTAGATGTTTTTTGAGGAGCTTCACATTCTTTCTCGGAGAAATATTCCTTAAAAATTGTGTCAAATTTATCAACATGTTTGCGAGGAAACTGATGAAAAAGATGCCGATCACGCACTGGTTGTTCCAATGCCGGATGGGACGCAGTTCCAATCCTTCTTTCAGTGCTCTGATGAATTTCTCTGCGACGTCTCGTTGTTTGTACAACCGGAGGATTTTCTCCGGGTCATCGTCTACGCTGCTTTCCAGGATAAAGAACCCTTCAAGGCCGTTGATGTACGGGTTCTCAATATCTTGGAGGGTTCGTTGGAGACAGGGGATGAGCTGCACCCATCCCGCGTCAGAGGGCAACACCGGGTGCTTGCGTTTCTTGAGAAGTATGTTGCCTTGTCTTTTTTTCCGTTCGAACTTTTCCTCTTTGATCTGCATCTGCTCATCGTACAACTCTGGTGAGAAGAAGATGTAGGAGACACTGCGGTCTTCCTCCTGTTTTTTCACGCAGCTATACTGACGATCGTTGATCGTGAGATCAACCATATCATTGCTGTTCTGTCGGAAAAATGCAAGGTACTTTCGGTAGGATTCCACCCGCTTTGCTCGAAGCGTGAGAAAGTGGAATTCTTTCTCGCGAATCTTCTGTTTGTTTTCCTCGGTGTTCGCGCCCGTGTCAAAGATCAACAGCGAACCCTTCTGGAGAATCGCTGCGGTTAATCGGAATATCTCCCGCATATGTTTCTTATCCTGCATGTTGCCCTTCTGGATTGTCAGCGCGGTAGGGATCCCGTTGATCCCGGTGCTGATGCCGAAGTTGATCTGCAGTTTATCCGGTCGTTTATCCCTGGAATATCCATAGCTTGCCAGATCTGACTTCCTGCCTTCTAAATAACTGGATGAGAAATCGGTGACTTGCTGTTGGTCGACAAGATCATATCTTTTCAGGAACTGTTGATACCGTTGGAAAATAATGGGAAACCGTTTTCCAATACGTTCCAAGGTCCTATTCAATGTTCGTTCTGCAAGTGGCTCGTCCATCCCGAGCTGTCGAGCAAATTCAGGGGGATACGTCTCTGGTATTTGAAGGACGGACACTGAATGGGTGAGTTTGTTTCCTACAAGGACTTTGACATTCGGGATGAAATGTTTGGCGTTGATACCGATGTCGCTAAAGAGGCTCTGGAAGAGACCGTAACGGTTTTCTATCTGGTGTATCATTACTACAGCGCCTAATGAAATTGTTGTATTTTGCATAAAGAGATATCTGGATGAAGATCCTCATATCTCTTTTCATTAGGCACTACGTGGCAAAGTCAAGTTTAAAAATTAAGGTAAAACCAAATGAAAAGAATATGGTTCGCGATGGGAATCATTCTTTTGTTCCTTGGCACATGCATCATTCCAGCGATAGCACAGAATATTGAGAAATCATATCCAAAATCAAGAGGGAGTTGGTTGTATGTCGGTGGGAGCGGACCTGGAAACTACAGTCGGATTCAGGATGCGATTGATAATGCAAGTGAGGGAGATACCGTGTTTGTTTATCGTGGAGTATATTTGGAGAACTTAAATATAGAAAAGGATGCTATTAGTCTTGTTGGTGAAGATAAAAATACAACATTTCTTGATGGAAAAAAGGAAAATGATGTGCTACGAATATCAGGAAATTACACAAATATTGAAGGATTTTCGATACAAAATTCAAGAAATATGAACATGGGAATTTCAGTTCAAAACCTTAAGAATCCTTCATGCAATGTCAATAACATTCATATTTCGAACTGTATCATAAAAAATGATGACCATGGGGTTGTTTTTAGTAATGTTTCTCACTGTTCGATATCTCATTGCCAATTCTACAATCTGACGGCGCCAAGTGTCACCGTTCGGCTTTTGTCAGAAAACATTTCAATAACGAATTGTTCTATCCATGATAGTGGGGAAGACATGGGAGGCGGATGGATAAGCCCAGGGGGAATAATCATTGATGGGTGGGCTCTTGATTATGAGAATCGCTATAACTGTTCAGATATTACGATGCGCAATAACGTGATGTATAACCTTCTGGGGGATGCAATTGCCGTAATAAACTCAAGTAATATTTCTATTTCGTATAACACTATTTACGAAAACTCAATTAAAGGGATACGAACCCAATTTTCAAGGAATTGTCATATACATCATAACACCATTTTCAATAATAAGAATATTGGAATAGTCATATACGCTGGAAATGGCACAATTTATAAGAATCATATTTATCAAAATGGTATCGGTAAGTATTTCGATGGAGGAATACTTCTCCAAGATTGCAACAACAACAGCACGGTTGCTGATAACACCATCGAATCTAATAATAAATACGGTGTACTTCTTATCAGGTCTTCAAAGAACACTTTAGTAAAAAATAATTTCATCAATAATACAATTAATGCATATTTTTTACAACGCGCCTTTTTTAATCAGTGGAGTGAAAATTATTGGGACAGACCAAGAATTTTACCGTATCCAATTTTTGGTATCATATGGGGGCATGTAAAGAAACTGAGAATTCCGTGGGTTACTTTCGATTGGTGTCCAGCACAAGAACCCTATGATCTTCCCTAGATCAGAAGACGTATTTTGAAGATCATTTTTTCCTCCTCGTCTGTGTATGAAGCGGAGAATAAGGGACCTGGAAGAGAGGAATGAGAATGATTCTCAGCTGCTAGATTTATTAAGAATTAGGAAATATGGGATGGTCATGATTGGGACGGTCAGGAATGATATAATATGATTGTCTGCGAAGGATTAACAAAACTCTTTGGATCAGTCACTGCGATACAGGATTTTAGCTTAGAAATCCCGGATGGATGCATCTTTGGTCTGCTCGGGCCGAACGGTGCAGGGAAAACCACGACGATGCGGATGCTGTCCTGTCTCATCGCACCCAGCTCAGGGATGGCGCATATCGATTCCTATGACATCAGAAAAAAGGAGGATGCACAGAAGATCCGTGGGATGATCGGACTGCTTCCGGAGGTCCCCGGCTTGTACGAGACCCTGGGGGCGTACAAGAACCTGGATTATTACGGGCAGCTCTATGGTGTCCCAAAACAACAGCGGCAGGAGGCGATTCAGAAAACGCTTTCGAATCTTGAGCTGTGGGATCGACGCAGCGAGCCGGTTGGTGGGTTTTCCAAAGGCATGAAGCAGAAGATCGCGATCGCACGTGCATTAATCCATGACCCGAAGTACATCTTCCTTGATGAGCCCACCGCAAGTCTAGACCCGGTTGCTGCAAAAATCGTCAGAGAATACATCCTAGAGCTGAAAAGAAAGGGAAACACCATCCTGATCAACACCCATAATCTTTCTGAGGCTGAACGGATCTGCGACACGGTCGCGGTGGTGAAAAATCGGATGGTGAAAATCGGCAATCCGAAACAGCTTGCGAAAGGCCTGTTCACCCGGACGGTCACTATCACGCTGCAGAGCATCCCCCCAAAGGTGCTCCAGGAGATCGAGTCCTTCGCGCTTGTCTCAGATGTGCAGGTGAAGGAAAATCAGCTCATCGTCCATGTGAGAAACCCTAAGGAGGACAACCCGCAGATACTCTCCTGGTTGCTCCAACAGGGGGCCAAGGTGCAATTCATCCAGGAAGAGGAACATTCGTTGGAGGATGTGTACCTCAAACTCATCGAGGAGGCTGGTCAGTGATGCGCTGGAGAAACGCCTGGATCGTGATGCGGAAGGACCTTGACGAATTCAAAAAGCAGAAATTCGTGATCGGCTCCATCATCGCCATGCCCATCCTCCTCGGGGTAGTGCTGCCGCTTGCGACATTCGTTCCCTTGGTGACTATGGCTCCGTTGGATCAACAATGGGACATCGACGGGTTGCTTGAAATCGGCAGTCTGCCTGATGACACAGCAGCGCCCTGGACAAATCAAACACGGACTGACACCTCATATGAGGCCATGGTGTTTCGACATACGTTCTTCAAGAACGCTTCGCTGACCAATTGCATCATCGAATCCTGTATCCTTGAGAACACCACCATTCTGGATTCAACCGTGCAGAACAGTTCCCTGGTAGATTCCGTCCTTCTGAATGTGACCGTGATCCGCTCAGAGGGAACAGGGTTGGACGGAAAATTCATTCTCGCGGTCTCATCAGACCTGGCTTTTACACGGACAAAACCATCAGAAATCGACCAGGTGCTACCGATGATGTTCAACATGATCCTGATGATTTTCATCATCATCCCAGCGACGCTACCGACCATTATCGCCACGTATAGCATCGTAGGGGAGAAGAACAACCGAAGCTTAGAGCCGCTGCTCGCAACGCCCACCACCGATGGCGAGCTGCTCGCCGGGAAGATCTTCTCCGCGTTCCTCCCCTCGATGGGGGCGACCCTGCTTGCGTTCACCCTAGGGGTGGTTCTCTTAGATATCGTGTTAATTCCAAAAATCGGCTACCCTCCCCTGCCGAACCTCACCTGGATCCTCTCGATGGTGCTGCTTGCGCCTACCGCTTGTTTAATGAGCGTGCTAGCCTGCGTCCTGGTCTCCTCGAAAGTCAGTGATGTGCGGGCGGCACAACAGCTCGGGGGCTTTGTCGTCATGCCGGTCGTCATCCTCATGATTGGGGTGCTCGCCGGGTTCATCTTTCTCTCCCCGATCATGATTTTCGTGTTCGCAGGATTGTACGGAGGGTTGGATCTCGGGTTGTTCTTGTTTGTGAAAGCAATCTTCAACCGGGAAGCGATTCTGACGAAATGGAGTTGAAAAAAATCGGTTTAGAATCAATACCCGAATTCCTTGATCGCAAACCCCCATCTTGTTTCGATTTTTTGCTTCAGTTCATCGGTCAGGATGTACTGATCTTTCTGGATACTCAGCTGTGTCTGGATATATGTCTCAAACGCAGGCGCAGCATCACGAAACCCTCGGAGTCGTAATAGGTTATAGATGTTTTTTATCTTCTGAAACGGGGCTGCGATGAAGTCTTCATACCGCACTTGGACTAGGTTTCCCTTGGGGATCTCCTCTCGTTCTTTGAGGTATTTGCGTATGATGCGTGCATATAAATTTAGCATATTTTCTTCAACGTCCTCGATTCGTGGTGGTTTCTGAATACAAAACCGAGGGAGGGCGAGGGTGATGAACTTCATCATGGAGAAATACAGATCATAGGGATTTCGATATAGAAAAATGAACTTTGCATCAGGGAACATCTCGAGAAGTATCTTGATTTTCCCTGTGTTATCCTGATTTTTCAGGATCAATTGTTTTCCGTTTCGAGAGAGCGTGATTTTCTTCAAGATATACAGATAATATCGTTTCCATTCCTCAATGGTTTCTTTCGAAGCGTTTTCCATGCAGACTGAAGTATTGTAAAATTCCATGTTTTTTGGGAAACACCACCCATGATAATAGGAGTACGGACAAAACGCTCCTAGCGCATATTGGTCTTCTTGCGGATAGTCCGCATCCATGGCAACATCATCCATCGGCCGTTTCTTTGGGATACTGGCGCTCACGAGTGGTTTGAAGATTTTTTCGCTGGCGAGGAAGACCCCAGGCAGATACGCTTGGAATGTCGTGAGGTACCCGAAATTGGTATCTTGGGAAAGGATATTATGGAGATAGGTCGTCCCGCTCCTCCAATGACCAATGATAAACACCGGTGGATGAATGATTTTTGTCTGGTGGATGTGTGCATCGAATCGGAAGCGTTCTCTGAGGTGGAACGGTAGCATGATGGAGCTGAGGGCAAGGGAGTACACCGTTCGAGGGAGGTAGGGTGCACTGATCTTGAATTTGTTTTGGGCAAGAAGAAAAAGAAAATTCGGCAAGATATAGCCGGGTAATGGCGTGTTTTTTACGGTGAGTGCTTGTTGCTTTAACGAGTTAAAATCCATAAGCACAGGGTATGCCTCGGGTGTTTATTTAAAGGTTCTGACCCGCTCCAGGAGCGTCTGGTGCTCAGGATTTTAAGGAAAAATACAAAGACAGGAGGAATGAATTTGGGAATAAACTATTTATAATGAGTCTCTGTTAAATATCATGGGGAACTTTCCTATGAACATCGGAAGGACATCGAGTGTTTCAAAGATGACAGGGTCTCGGGGATTACGAATATTGGCTTGTTGTGTCGTATGTTTCTTGCTTGCTGCGTCGTTTCCTCTGTCCTCGTCTGAGCAGGTGATACCATCGTCTCTGCCATTGAATTTTGCCGAAGGTCAAATATTATATTCACCAATGTATAGTGGTTCAACGTATCTGCGAGAAAGCGACATGTCAGTGAATCATACCTGGTCGAGTAGCTTCATGCCAGGGTGCATGGTACGATGGATGGGTGAAGGGAAGATCCTTCGTACCATCCGTGTCGGGGTCGGTCCCGGTGGTGGTGGCGCTGGTGGTGGAGCACAAATCATTAATTGGGATGGAACCGTAGAATGGGATTACCGATACAACACCAATGGGGTGCTCAGCCATCATGACGCGTGTGTCTTACCGAATGGGAATGTGTTGTTGATCGCCTGGGAAACAAAAACACGAGATCAAGCGATCGCTGTAGGAAGAAACCCTAGTTATGTGACATCACAGGGCTTTA
>JBAZLE010000067.1:0-10428 GCA_041650455.1 Thermoplasmatota archaeon
AATTAGATGAGTGTTCTGTTACATCATTTTCTGTCTCTGTGAGGAAACGGATTCCTTCTTCTGTTAACTCAACTTCATTGAAGGACACGTAATGAAGCAGTTCGCTTTGAAGTAATTTCCGTACGATTTGTTCAAATTCGATTTTTGAGACATGTAAGATCACGGATGCGACCTCTGCATCCATATCACGGGTATGAAGCATCTTCAGCAGTTCGATTTCCTTTTCAGAAAGCAGGATTTCCTCTTCATAGTCACCAGAGGGGTCTTCGTATTCGTCCGTGAGAGTGGTGACATAGCTTTCAATAATGGTATCAAGGTTGAGACGGTCGAGTTCCTTTCCTTCTTTGCTGTAGAGAACACAGGTTTTCTGCAAGGGGTCATATTGCCAGGACCCTACGTTTTTCCAGCTATACCCAAGAAGGCTGACATCGTCACGATGTTCTGAACCTTCATGGCTCCTGCGCAGTTGTGCTTGTTGTTTTTTCTTTCGATGCTGTCGATGCATGTAGCGCTGTTCGGTTTGTAAAAGTCCTAGATCAACACCATAATTCCTGAGTTCTGTGATGATTTGTTCTCCTGCTTGTTGCTTTAACTCCTTCATGAAGAACAACCCTGTTTTTCCCACGAGATCCATATAGACAATTCGGATGATTGCCTCAACTGCGCTACCAATTTTTGAAGGCTCCACGGTTTCTATTTCGTTGGAGATGTTGATGATGATCTCAGAGTTGGTATACTCTGGATTTTCAATGTTGATGTACCGTAAAAAATCATAGTTTTGTTCGAGTGTTTTTATAATGGCTCCGATGACGGTCGCAGCGAAGGTTTGTGAGGTTCGTCTGCTTGCGACCAGGTAAAGTGTACGCAAGATGCCACCAAGTGCTTCTGAATTTTTGATTTCGGTCATAGTCCATCACGTTTGGAAATCAACAATCATTTTGTACACAAAGGGAAGTTGGATGATAAACCGACTTCCTTTCCCGATTTCGCTTTCCGCCCAAATCTCTCCATTATGTTTTTTTATTATTTCTTTTGAAATAAATAATCCTAACCCGGTGCCTTCGTTGTTTCGGTCCTCGCCAGTGTAGGCTTGATAGAATTTCGTAAAAATTTTCCGTAGCTCGTCTTTGGAAATGCCAATTCCTGTGTCAATGACTGCGATTTGAATATGGTTATCTTTCTTTTCCACGTTCAGAGAGATAGAGCCGCAATCAGTAAATTTTAGGGCGTTTCCAATAAGGTTTTTTAACACTTGTGATAACCGGTTTTTATCACCGATAATGTGTGGGAGGGGTGAGGGGATGTTGACAAAAAATTCCAGTTTTTTATGCATAATCGCTGGCTTGACATCTTCAACGATTTCATTGAGAAACTCAACAAGATCTATTTTTTCCATATCAAATCGCATCGTGTCACTATCAAGGCGGGACACATCTAAAATGTCATTGACCAGTTTCAATAATCGTTCAGCGTTTCGAAGGCTGATTTTCGCCCAATTTTTGATTTTCTCGTTGCTTTCATTATCATGGATAATCAGGTCCAGGTATCCTTTGATGGGAGTGACTGGGGAGCGGAGTTCATGGGCAGCGATGTTCATAAACTCTGTCTTTAAGCGTTCGTTTTTCTTTAATTCATCTTCGATTTCTCTACGTTGGGTGATGTCTCGAACCGTGCATACCACACCACTGAACTCTGCTTGCTTTGTTAAAGGAGCGATATTTGCTTCGATAGGGGTGATACCCCCATCATTGGCAACGAGTTCCAATTCAACATTCTCAATCTTATCATTCTTCTTACGAACGTCGATGAAAATCTGTTGAAAGAAGTAGACGGAGTCTTCCAAAAGATAGTTCCGGAAGGGGGTGGCAAGAATCTGACTCTTCCGTCGTCCGCATAACCTTTCGAACGAAGGGTTCACATAGGTCAGACGTCCAAGCGAATCTGTTGTAAACACACCGTCAGCAGATGTTTCTGCGAGGATACGATATTTCTCCTCGGATTTGACGAGTTCTTCCCATACTTTTTTCCGGTCTGTGATGTCCTCGAGAGTGCCGATTAATGAAACCGGTTGAGGGGTCTCATCAAAGATAGCGGTGCTTGTATCGCGCATCCATCGATACCCGCGTGTCTTATGTTTAAAGCGATATTCGAAAGATTGTATGGCATTTTGCTGTTGCGGATGGTCAGTGACCGTCTTTAATTGTTGGTGCCAGCGAAGCAGATCCTCAGGATGGATCATTTCTTCTATAGTTTCGAAAGTAAAGGAGAGCATTTCTTCTGGAGTGTACCCGATAATTTTCGATGATGAGGGACTCGCATAGTCGCATGTCTTTTTTTGCAGGTCCCATTGATAAATCATATCCAGAGAGTTTTCTAACACCACTTGGAATCTTTTTTCACTTTCAGTGAGTGTTTTCATTGGAGGAGAAATGGTACGGGGTTTCTTTTGTGGTGCTTCGTCTTTTTGTTCGGAGAGATCTGAAATGGTGATGAGATAGTTGAGAAGAGTTCCGTTTTCATCTTGTAAGGGAGCGGTGTGCACCATCCCTCGTCGCGCCTCACCGCGTTTGGTGAGAATCTGGATTTCGAAGGGAGAAATCTTTTTGTTCAGATATCTTTTTGAAAATATTTTTTTCATGGATTTTTTTGATTCTTTCGTAAAAATCGGTACATGGAGAAGATTTGTCGCCTGAATCTCATTTGGTGCGTAACCAATCCAATCATTCATCCGTTGATTTGCATCTAGGATTTTCCCGCTGGTATCAACAAGGAATGTCGTCTGAGGGGAAAAGTCAAACATCGTTCGATATTTTTTTTCGTGTTCTAACAGCATTTCCTCTGTTTTTTTGTTCTCAGTAATATCTCTTGAGATGACTAACACCGAGGTAGTATGCGCTGAGGATGAATCTTTGACTGGATTTAAGGTCCTGAAATACCATCGGTCGTCTTTACAATGGACATCTTTGAGGGGAATCCCATGTTCAAACACCCAGGAGAGCTTCTGGGTGAACTCTTTGGCTTCTTCGCATGAATGAAAATCGTGGAACCTCTTCCCTAGCACTTCTTCACGGGTGCGCTCGAGTCGTGATAACAGCTGGTTATTGACGAGGAGATACTGGCAATTGAGGTCTAATAAATAAATGGCATCATCTGCATATTGGACAACAGAGTCGAGTCGATATTCACCGTGTGCTGGCTCGCAGATGGTTTTGATGATGTAGAGATACCCAAGGTTGTGCCCGTTGCTGTTTTTTAACACACAAGAGAGGACCTGGACTTCGACGGTTTCGTTATTTTTCAGCAGTATTTTGGTTTGATGGTGGTGTTGGAGCCCTGCGGGATGGTCGAGATGTTGTTTGATTTTCATCCATTCGTCTGTTGAATGGAGCGACTCGATGGATTGGAAATATAACTCTTTGTCGCTTTTCTGTAAAAACGTCTCTGTGTAAGGATTCCATGAGATAATTCGTTGTTGCGTGTCAAGAACGAGAAGAGCAACGGGGCAGCGCTCAAAGGCAGTGCGATAGACGGTTTCAAGATGGTTTGGATTGAGTGTATGAAGATGTTCTGGAGTGGTTTCGAACAGTAGAGTGGAATCATTGGTTGCTTGAGGGGCATCATCTTTCGATGTCACTTTCGTTTCAGTGGAAGAGCGGATGTGTTTCTGTGCATTCCTTTGTCGTTCTTCTTCCCGTAAAATCCTTATGATTTCTGGTTCCCGATCCATGCTTCTTACCCTAGGATGTTATTCTTTCGTATTTGCATCCCATTTGTTGCATCCCTACAGGAATAGGTACTCTGAATGATTTAGTCAACTTTCAATATTTTATCGACCCTTTGGAGGAGCGTTTCCTTGTCAAAGGGTTTCATGATGTAATCCGCTAATCCTTCCTCAAGTAAGACTTGTTTGCGTTTGTCAGAGATATCTAACACGCTCATAAAAGCAACCTTGATATCCTTGTCTTTCTTTTTAATCCGGTTGAAAACATCCCAGCCACTCATCCCCGGCATCATGATATCCAGAAGGACTAAATCGACTTTCTCTTTCTCAAGTCGTCGTAATGCTTCTTCGCCACTGTAGGAGGGAACGACGGTGTATCCCCCAAGCTCTAACACAGTACGCGTTAAATCAACGATATCTGGTTCATTGTCAACGACCATGATTTTTTTCATGTTACAGGCTCCTCATCCATGTTCGTAAGTCTGATTTACGTATAAGAAGATATCGCGAATTGTTTATAATAATTATTCTTTTTTCAGCATTGCCCAACGATTCTGATGTCAGAAAAAGAAAAGTATAAATTCTCATAGACGATATGATGTTCTGTTTACCCTGATGGGAGCACTATGAAGCGAAATGAGAATATCTATATTGCGTTAGAGATTCAGAAAAGTGCTGAAGCAAAAGGACTGGCATTGAGCGTTCAATTTGATAGAAACGCTCCGAATTTTCTTGAAGAAAACGGATTGATTCACTGGTGTCCGACCTGTGATGAACTTGATTTTATTACCGAGGCGTTTGCTTTAATGGGCGGCAATCATCTCCGGTTCCCAGAAAAAGAAAAAGAAACCGAAGGAGAGGAAGAGGTAGAACTTGTACAAGAAGATGATCATTCTTCCCAATTAGAGCAAACCAATTATTCACACCGCTCTTCGGAAATACGAATCGCTCCATTACCGAACAATTTGACCATCGAGGAAACAGACGATCGAAGACCATTAAATCAAAAAGACAGAGAAGATGAGGAAAAAGTGTTTATCCAAGCCGATGAAAAAAAAATCGATGAGATATTACAACGGAAAAAACAGATGGCAAGGGAACATTACGCTCACGACGCTGAGGATAAAACCATCGTCGAACGGATGATGAAACAAAAAAAGAAAAAAACGAGATGATGGAGTCTCTCTTTTGATTTTTTAGGGTATAATGTGTTCGGCGATATCGAACTTTTTACAATAGTATTCGAGCATTGTATGTATTTCTTGTAGGTAGTGCTCCTCTGGTTGAAACGCGTTCTCATATAAGAGGTCGTATTTTGGGAGAAGATGGGGATAATGAATTTTTATCAGATTTCTAAAATGGCGTTCTTGATCCCCTTTGAGTTCGAGATGTTTATGGAGGAGATATTGTGCTTTGGCACGAGCGACCGCTTCGACGATGGAGGCGATTTCAGTTTCAACAATGTAGGGTAAGATCGGTATCAGTGCGACTCCTGCTTTCAAGCCATGGCTTCGAAGGTCATGGACGGTCTGGAGGCGAGCAGAGGGAGCGGGAGCCTCTGGTTCAAAAATACGAATCACTTGGTCGTGTAACGAGGTGATACTGATGGTAACCCAGGAATCCAAGAGAGACAGAAGAGGTATGTCTCGTAAAATTAATGGAGATTTTGTGAGGATATGACAAGGAAAACTATGGTCTTGTAAAATCTCAAGGATGGTACGGGTTAATTTGAAGGTTTTCTCGATATCTTGATAGGGGTCATTCACCGAACCGATGATGACTCTTCCCCTTGGTATGGTCTCTAGCTCTTTTTCTAATATCTCTTTGATGTTTTTTTTCACGTAAATTGTTTTTTCAAATGAGGAGTCACAATAATGACATCCAAATGCACAATTTTGATACGGTTCGACACAGTACTCTCCATGAAAAAGTGAATCCTCTTTTGTGATTTTTTTGATAATGGAATCGCAGTTTATGAATTGATACTCCATTTACATTTCCTCAGGTGCAGAGATGCCGAGTAGGTCGAGAGCGTTCTGAAGCACAATTTTTGTCGCCTGGACTAGGGTGAGACGGGAGGAGCGAAGGATGGTGTTTTCCTCTGATAGCACCGGGCAATCACGATAAAATTGATTGAAAACAGAAGCAGTCTCAAAGAGATAGGTTGCGATGATATGGGGTTTGTAGCTGTGAGACGCCTCTTCAATGACGAGCGGAAAGAAGGCGAGTTTTTTGATCAGAGCGAATTCGGAGGTATGCGTCAGTAACGTGGGGTCAATTTCATAGTCGTTCGTGTTTGTTTTTGAAAGGATACCGCAGGCTCGTGCATGTGCATATTGGATGAAGGGGATCGCATTTCCTTCGAAATTCAATGCGTCCTCCCAAGTAAAGACGATGTCTTTTTCTGGTTGAACTTTAATGATATTGTAGCGTAAGGAGCCGATGCCCACCAATTCTGCGATTGCTCTCATTTGTGACTCAGTAAGTTCGTTTCCTCTTCGTTTTTTCACTTCGTCATAGGCGTGTTCAATGCATTCATCAATCAGGTCGTCGAGGTAGACGACGCGCCCTCGTCGTGTCGACATCTTCCCGCCAGGAAGGGAGACAAATGCGTAGAAAACAACCTTTGGGAGCACTTTCGTGTGTAACAGCTCAAGAGCCACGGTGACTTGTTTTGCTTCTAATCTATGGTCTTCACCCAGGATATTGATGAGGATGTCTGCATGCTGTGCTTTCCATTGATGATACGCGATGTCTCTGGTTGCATACAGGGTTGTTCCATCACTTCGTAGGAAAAAAAATTTTGTGTTTCGCCCATGGATACCGAATGGTTCCATATCCAGATAGAAGGCGCCAGCTTCTTCGTGACAGTAGGTTGTCTGCTTTAATTCGGTAATGATACGGTCGACGCTTTTGTCGTAGACGAATGTTGATTCTGGGATGAAAGAATCAATGTGGATGTTGATGCGTGCCAGGCTTTGTGTGATCCCTTCGAGGACTGGCGCGTATGATGAATGAATCAGGTCAATGGCCTTCTGATCGCCTTGTTCTAATTTTTTTACGATGTCTCCAATCTGTCCCGAAACGGTCGTATCGGTTTCCATGCGCTCGTTGGCGAGCTGATAGTATCCTACCATCTGATGATCTGCTTTTGTGTTTTCAGAGGGAGGGACGTCTTTTTGTTCCAGGTGATGGACGCCCCATGCGAGGATAGCGACTTGTTTCCCCATATCATCAAGATAGAATTGAGACTCAACATCATACCCTGCTGCTCGGTAGATACGAACGAGGGTGTCCCCGATGATGGGATTTCTTGCTCGGCCGACATGCAAGGGGCCATTGGGGTTTGCAGATGTATGCTCGATGATTACTTTTTTTTTCTTTTTTTGTAGATGTCCGTATGTTTGTTTTTTTTCTAAAATAGAGGAAAGGATGACTGATGCAAGACGGCTGTTGTCAATGAAAAAGTTCACGTATCCCCCTTTTGCCTCCACCGTAGCAATCCAGTCGGTTTTTGGGATGGCGGTTGCGATTTCTTGTGCAATATCCGCTGGTGATTTTTTTAGAAGCGGGGCAAGGGGAAAACAGGGAAAAGCAAAATCACCCATGTTGCCAGGGGGAATTTCAACTCGAACCTCATAAGGGAGGTGATACATGGTAAGTATCTTATGAATGTGTTCGGTAATTTCTTTTTTACCTTCGTCAAGCGGGTACATAACGTGCTTTGGGAATTGTCTTGGTGTTAAAAGGTTTTGTTATCCAGTCAATCATGTGTGTTGCGTGAGAATTCATTGGAAAAACCATCGGTGTTTATATTTGATAAATGTATTCACCAACGTTATATTGGGATGGTGTGCAGATGGGTAAAACTATTGCGTTGAAACTTACGAAGAAAGAAGAAAAAATCGTTAGCCAGTGGAATAAAAAGGGATTGACAAATAGCGACTTGTTACGGACTGCTCTTCGTCACTATGTTGAAAATATTTGTGATGTGTCCTTGGAAGATCCTTTTATGAAGGATATCTTTGTGAAACAGAACCATTCATCGATAGATTTTTCTAAAGCGTTGAGGGAATTAACAGTGCAGATGCATGGTTTGAAGGAACAGGTGAAGATGTCACAGCAACAGGTCGAAAACGAGTTGAAGAGAGTACACAGACAAGTCTCTCTGCTGACCACCGATACTCCAACATCTGAGCAGCTCCCCGGCTCTGTGAAATTTGAAACGCTGCATGCGGTGCATCAGCAGATCGACGAGTTGCTGTGGAAGCCAAACCAAAACGGTTGTTTCAAAAAAGACAGCGAATAAAGCGATCAGGATGTTGCCGCAAAATAACTTTTTACGATTTGTATTAACTGTTGATTATCAAAGGGTTTTGTGATATAATTCCGGACATAGGGTTTCAAATCCTCAAATTTCCAATCGCATTCGTCTTTTGCGGATATCATCGAGATAATATTCCCTTTCTCGAGTCCTTTGGTTACAATGTGACGAATCGTTGTCCATCCATCCATGTGAGGCATCATGATGTCTACTAAAATAATTCCTTTGAAGCCGTGTTCGAGTTCATCGATACAATCTTTTCCACAAGGGACGGTGTAGACCTCAAATCCTTCTGCCTCAAAAAGCTCTCGGATGGTGATAAGAATATCAGGGTCATCGTCAACAATCATTAACTTTTTTTGCATCCGTATCCGTATTTGAAACATCTATTGAGGATATTAATTTTTTGTTTACAGGAAACGAAGCATTTCGTGCATTCAATATAAAAAATAACGGAGATAAACTTTCTTAGGTAATCATGGGGTCAAACGATTCTCCTGGCTCAGCGGATCTGGGCGGTTCTCTCCCGTTGACTCGTTTTGCGATATGATGTAAAAAATGTTTTTCGACGGTTTCAACCTGTCGTCTGCTGAGGTTTGTCTTCCGAATTAATATTTCCCCTTTTTCGTTGATGACCTCGATGATCCCGTGCTCTGGGTTTGATATGACTTTGAGTTGTTTTCCTTTTGTTCGAAGCCAAACCCAGATATGTTCACTCGCCATAAGAATTCCTTATTTAATGTAGTTTTAAGTTGATTTATCAGTATATAAACATTACGAAACAGACAGGAGGAAAAATCTCAAAGTAATGGAGATCCCTTTCCGTTGAGAGGGATTTTTCCATTCTGTGATTTTCTCGCCTCATATTTATATAGTATTAGGAAGAGAAAAGAACACAACTGGAGAAAGCAACAGAAGAGGTTAGAGGATTAATTGATGAGGAGAGAAACAATACAAAAAAAGCGACAAAAAAATATAAGCCAGAGAGATGATATGGTAGTGGTTTGAGAGATGAATCGAAAATTAGGTACGATTGTTAGTTGGAGAAATCATTGAGTTTTTGGGAGTGACAAGAAAGGAGTGTAAAAGAAGAGCGATTTTCCTATGTCGGAGATTAAGTTCGTACAGAAAATAGAAGAACCTGTGCCGAGAATCAAGCTTATCCAGAAAAAGGAAGAACCGATATTGAAAACTCATATCCCCGGGTTTGATGAATTATTTGTAGAAGGTGGGATTCCGAAGCGTAACTCCGTATTGGTGGCTGGGGGGACGGGAACGGGGAAGAGCACGTTATGCAGACAGATCTGTTATAATCTTGTCACACAGGGAAAACATTGCATGTATGTGAGTTTTGAGGAAAGTATAGAAAAGATTGAACGAAGTATGACCGTGTTTGGATGGAACGCAAAAAAATATATCGATTCCGGGCATCTGCATATTCAAAAGATCAATCCTCTTGATATTCTCCGGATGAAGTTTGGGTCCATGGGTGGATCAGGGTCGGCAACAGAGTTATCGTATAAAATAAAGCCGCTCATTATCCCAAAAGAGTTGAACCCGGAGGTGATCGTTGTTGATTCATTGACCGCGATTATTTATGCATCGATTAGCAAAGAAAAAAATTACCGGGTGTATTTGCAGCAGTTATTTAATTTTTTTGAAGAAACCGGTGCAACATCGTTTCTCATTACTGAAACCGAACCGTTACCAACGCGGTTTAGCGACACTGGCATTGAGGAGTTCTTAGCAGATGGGATCTTAGTATTGTATAATATCCCGCACGGGGATCGACGGGAGGGCGCCATCGAGGTATTTAAGATGCGGTATTCAAATCATCAGAAGAAAGTATTTTCTATGGGTATCTCGAATGAGGGAATACGGGTGTACCCTGAAAAACAGGTAGCGTTGCCGTTTTATAAATAAGTGAATGGCTCTTTCCGATCACCAATATTTTTAAGGGCGTAGGTAGCGAAGATAAGTTCGATGGTTTTGACTTGCTGTTTTGTCAGTCCTGTGCGTCGCAGGATAATGTTGTCGCATTCATCGTAGATGGATATGGTGCCTGAATCCTTGTTCGTGATCGCTTTGAGTATTCTGTTGTTTTGCACCCAAATCCAAATTTTTATGTCCTTGGTGGTCATAGCGGTCATTCTCACTTATTAGTATGATATATTTTATTTTATAAATATATAAATATTTTCATAAATATTAATATACTACGACGAAACCATGCGAATAATCAACATGCGAGCGAAGCATGACAACGACAAATAATTATACACGCATGCAGATACAGTTTCCGAGGGTGGAACATGACACTCATTCAACCAGACAATAAAGCCACAGTGGGAAAAATAGAACGCGTGAAAACTGGCGTCAAAGG
>JBAZLE010000068.1:0-10399 GCA_041650455.1 Thermoplasmatota archaeon
ACCCAAACTGGATCCCCGGTGTCGTCCGCTCCGGTTTTGGTGAGATCATTAATGATAAACTCGCCGGTGAAATCGATTTATATGACCTAATGAAAGCGGCGCTGCGACAGAGACCCGAGTATATCCTGGTCGGAGAGATACGAGGCAAAGAAGCCTACGTGTTATTCCAGGCGATGGCGACCGGGCATACCACCTATTCAACCTTCCATGCGGACTCCGCCCAATCCCTCATCCATCGATTAGAGGGAAAACCCATTGAAATCCCACGAGTCATGCTCCAGTCATTAGATATCGTTACGATTCAGATACAAGTCGAAGTCGGTGATAAACGAGTCAGACGATGTAAACAGATTGTGGAAATCGTCGATATCGATCCCATGACCAAAGAAATACTCACAAACGAGGTCTTCCGATGGGACCCTGTTCAAGATCAATTCTTTTTTTCCGGGAAGAGCTATGTGATGGAACGAATTCGGACGCAACGTGGATACAGCAAAGAGGATATGCTGGCGGAATTGAATCAACGCGTTGAGATCCTTGAGTGGTTGCGGGAAAACAATATCCGTGCCTTCAAGGACGTTGCCCGTATTGTTTCTTCCTACCTTGATACCCCAGATGAAGTAATGGAAAAAGTAAGAAAAAAAAGTCAAACAAAACAAAAAGAACAAGAACCTCGAGTAGAAAATGAACTGGTGGTGAAACAACCTGCGGTTCCATCAGGGGCGCCATCTTATTCTACTGGACGGAAAACAAATGGAAAAAAATAAGAAAAAATCGGAGGGATGCCGATGACACTTACAAAATATCAACGAATGAGTTATCGATGGTTAGGCCGGTTTGGAGAACGAAGAGCCAATCAGCACCTGCAAGAAGCCTTACAATCAGCACACATGGAGATTCGTGCGGGAGCATATTTGTCCTATGTGTTTCTCAGCACCGTGATCGGTTTTCTGGCTACCATGATTGTGATGGTGCTATTCATGTTTCTCCTTCTCCCGCTTTTTGGAGTAGCCTTAGACACCGGATTAGTCCTCTTGTTCTTGTTTATCCCTGGATTTATCGCCGTCATCCTCTATGCACTGTTACTCTCCGCGCCCAAAAGAAAGGCAAAAGCACGGAAGAAAAAAATCGATGTGAACCTCGCGTACGCCATCAACTTCATCTCAGCGATGGCATCAGCGGGGGTGACACCAACCGAGATTTTCAAAAGCCTTTCCAAGCAAGACATCTATGGCGAGGTCAAGGAAGAATCTGCCTGGATTTATCGTGATGTCGGTTTGCTGGGATTTGATGTCCTCAGCGCGATTAAAAAAAATATCGCTCGAACCCCCTCGCAACGCTTCAAAGAATTTCTCCAAGGGATGGTAGTCACAGTCACCTCCGGTGGCTCGTTGAAAACCTATTTTATGCATAAGGCAGACCAGTACCTCTGGGAAAACCGAAATCAACAGAAACAACTGCTTGAAACCTTAGGGATTATGGCTGAAAGCTATGTCACTGCAGCGGTTGCCGGGGTGTTGCTCCTGCTCATTGTGATTCCTCTGATGATGATCATCACCGGGGATTGGAACGCGATGTTTCTCTACATCTTGATACTCATCATTGTCCCGCTTATTCATATTGGATTTGCAATCGTGATTCGTGGTATGTGCCTGGGGGCATAAGCATGAAAAAAACAAAAAACGTTCATAAGACAAGTTACTTCAGGAATCTCATACTGACAAAAAATGTGACCAGACTTGTCGTCTACATCGTCACTGGGGTCTTGGTCACTGTTTTTGTCCTACTTGGTATCCTAAACATTCTTGGTATTTTCACCGGATTTGGGAATGCTGCGGATTATTTTGTCTTCGCTATTCTCTCCGGGACCGGTATCTATGGGATGTACGAATCGATGCATGTCCGCAGAATCCAGAAAATTGATGCGATTTTCCCGGATTTTGTACGGGATCTCGCAGAATCCCGCCGCGCGGGTATGACGTTTACCAAAGCGATTCTTTTTTCATCAAAAGGTGAGTATGGCATCCTTACCCCAGAGATCAAGAAAATCTCACAACAGATCTCCTGGGGTGGGAGTGTGACAGATGCATTAGAAGCGTTTGCACAGCGCGTCAACACAAAATCAATCCGACGCACCATCACCCTCATCATTGAAGCAAGCAACAGCGGCGGGAACGTCGCCGATGTCCTGGATGTCGCCGCAAAGGACGCACGGGAGATTAAAATGCTGGAAGCAGAACGAAGAACCAACATGGCCTCATATGTCATTGTCATCTATGTGGGTGTGTTTGTGTTCTTGGCAATTGTGTTGATCTTATGCACCAGTTTCATTCCTGCGATGGTCGGAGGAGAAGGATCGCAGGGCATGCAGGGGATCATGGGTGGCGGAGGAGGAACATCACAACAAGAAATCTCAGGTGTGTTTTACCTTGCCTGTCTCGTACAAGCCTTTGGGTCAGCCCTCGTCGCCGGCGTCTTTGAAGACGGTCGCTTTACTTCCTCCGTCAAACATATTTTCATTATGGTCTTTTCCACCTGGTTGATGTTCAAACTTACCCTCGGAGTGTAAATAGAAAAAAGATGACAGTATCGTCGTTTTCCCAAAAAGAATATGCGGTTTCTGAGATAGTGGGTACCTTAATCCTTATCGTCATAGCGGTCAGTACCTTTTCTGCAGTCTCTATTATCGTGTTGAATCCCTGGGCTCATTTCTCAGATGAACCCGTTCCGCAGGTGTTCCTGGCCGGATTTATTGAGAATAATGCTGTGGTCGTTGAACACCGCGGGGGACTTCCAATAGAGACAAAAACAAAAGTAACTATGACTATTGAGGGGACAACAGATACCTTCCGGGTCGATGATTTTACGTATTGGCATGATCAAAATAGTGATGGTCGCTGGACGGTTGGTGAGTGTCTTATCTACCCTGGTGGTAATCTCTCAGGAAAATACGTGACATGTATGATAGTGAATGTCGATAAAAACTCTATCATTTTTGATAAAACCATCCAAGTAGGGACCAGTGTTTTTTCTCCGATCTTAACAATCTTACCACCTGAGGATATCTCAGAAACCTCTGCGACATTGAAAATGTATTATCATTTTTACAATCTTAGCAATTTCGCATCAGGTCTTATGAATTTTACCTATCATGCTGTGAGTGGACCCTATTCAATGTCTCCTTCGGTAAGACCCGTTTCTCTTGATGGTTGGTACGGCCTGCAATTAAACGGACTTCTCAGCGGTGTTCAATACGAGTACTGGGCGTGGATGAACTGGGCGAACGGAACTCTTATTGAGGGTCCGATGGCGTTCTATACCTATCAAAAAACAAGAGGTCTTTGGCATTTTGATGAACCGGTCAACTCGACAATTGCACGAGACGCAATGCAACCCACCTGCAATGGCACCGTCCATGAGGCAACGTTTCTTGCAGGCGGGGTGAGTAACCGCTCTCTGAACCTCACAGGGATAACTCATTATGTTGAAGTCCCGCATCATCCTAAATTTAATTTAACGAATGAAATCACCATTGAAGCATGGATTAATGTCTCAAAAATCGGGGCGATGTTCCCAGGAAATGTTTCAGAGCTATCATCAAATAATATTTCTGATGTCCTTGGTATTTCCTGTTTTGAGCCTCATTTGATACATTTATCTGGTTCGATTTATGCAATCGCATATCATGATAAGACGACCGCGTATATTACCACCTTCCAAATGACAGATAATGGTGTTTTCCTTGGCACCTTTGAGACCCAAGCCCTCTCGGTCCCTCACTTTTTTGAACCGACTATCATTCATGTTGACAATGACGTTTACGCAGTAGTTTTTGGCGCTGCCGATTACCAAATGGAGCCAAAAAATCATATCGTAACGCTATCACTGTATAATAATGGAACAATAGGAAATATTATTGATACATTTGATTTCCCAGACTATTACGGCCGGGAACCTAACATCATTCATCTCGGAGCAGATCTCTATGCGGTCGCGTTTGGGGGGGCAACCCTTGGCACACTTCCAACAGGGTATTTGGTGACCTTCTCCATTGATGGTGGTGGTGATATTAGTGACGCTCTTATTGATAGCTATAAGCTGCCCACGTATACTTGTTGTTCAGAACCATCTCTAGTATATATCACCGGTGATATATATGCAGTTACTTACAATGAATATGGGACAAAAGCCGGATACATTATCACGGTTCATATTTTAACTAATGGATCTATCGTTAAATCTCCGATAGATATGACTCCCTTCTTACATGATGATGATTTTTTAGAGCCAACCATGATTCATGTCATCAACGATATTTATGCTATTTCTTATGGGGCTGATTCAAATTACAATCAACGAACCGGATTTATCAAAACACTTCAAATCGACACTTCAGGTCATATCGTAAATGTATCACTTGACGACCTTCCCTTCTACACCTATCTATCCCCGATAGACTATAATTTTGAAACTGACATTCTACATATCCAGGATGAACTCTATGCGATAGTGTTTACTGGTGGAAATGCAAGTAATTGGCAGCGCGGATTTCTCACTACCATCTCAATAGGTGACACAGGGAATATCTCCGATTCTGCGTTATTTATCTATGAATTTAAAGGTCGTTCTGCTCTTGGTGGCTCGAGTGCTCTGAATTTGCACAACTACGTTGATCGGTTAATCGTTGTCTACGGATCGATTAATGCTTCTGAGAAAGGTTTCTTAACCATGGAAAAAATCGATTTAATTGGTCAAGAAAAACCCATACTCCAAAAAGGCGATGCCTATGGGATTACCATAAATTATAATTTACTCTCTGCGTGGATGACGATTGGAAATACCGTTTATTCTGTTTCTGCGACCGTTACTTTTGATAATTGGGTAAAAATCGATTTCACCTATGGGAGCGGGGATTTAACATTATATGTTAATAACATTAAACAAACCGGGGCAAGTGAACCGTGTACTGGTCCGATTAAAACAAATACAGCCAATCTAGTTTTCGGCGGTGGATTCTATGGAAAAATAGATGAAATAAAAATTTCCAGAGGTCTCTATACCCCGTAATAAAATCCTTACTTTCAAAAAAGGCGATAACGTATCAAAATAAAAAAATGTGAAAAAATGTCAAGAGTAAAAGAAAAATATAAAGCGAACCAGCCTTTCTTGCACAGAATCAATCAGCGAAACAACAAAGGCGCCTCTGAAGTGGTAGGAACGCTTTTATTGATTGGAATCGGTGTGTCTCTGTTTTCCTTGTTGGCGGTGGTGACCTTCACCATGCCGTCTGTTTTTTTTTCCGAGCCAACACCATCAGTCAATATCATTGGGAGAGTCGAGGGCAGCTCAGTTGTTTTTGAACATTATGGTGGGAAATCATTGCCCCTTGATACAGAAATTACGGTAATGTTTGCAGAGACACGGGTCGTTAAAACCGTCGGTGAAGTCCTTGACGCAGCATCACAATCAGACGGACTATGGAACATCGGTGAAAAAATTGTCATTTTCAATAATAACCCGAATCTCCCTATCATGCATATCAGTGTTTTTATTACCCATAAAGAGAGTAACACAGTCGTCATGCGAGGAATCCTGCAAGAAGGATCTCAAGCGGTGAATCCTATCGCAGTGACGCTCCATGCAGATTCCATTACCACAAACACAGCAAGAGTACATATGTTTTATGACTTTAGGTTCTATCTCGGGACAAAACGAGTTTGTTTCACCTATATTCGTGCATCTGAATATACCGCAAATATGAGTGCTCCTTGGAATTCCACTGGATGGGTGGACGTATTTTTCCAGAATGGATCCTATGATATCCCTCTTGTCGGCTTACATGAAAATACAGAATATTATTATCAAGCATGGGTGCAATATAATTCGTCGGTTAATGCAACCCAGAAGGTGAACGTTTCTGGAACGATTCGAATGTTTCGAACAGATAGCTATTCCAGTGGAATGTGGCATTTTGATGAAAGCTCTGGACTGATAGCGATTGATTCCTCGAACCATGGAAATAACGGGACATTATTCCCAGCGTCTAGCACGCAGGCACCTCAGAGACTGGATCAATCCGATGACGTCGTTCATAATCGGTCGATACGGTTCGATGGGTATAATGATTATGTCGTGGTGAATAACGCAGCAAGCCTTTCCCCCACTTCGGAGATTGCCTTGGAAGCGTGGGTAAAACCAGAACCAAAAGACGAATGGAGAGGAACGCAACTGCAGCTGATCAACAGCACCATGTATGGAACCCAAACATACGGATGTTTAGACCCCGATATTGCATATATCACCGATAACAGATATGTGATTGTTTCAAGGAATGCGGACTATGATGGATTTGTCATCACCGTGGAAGTCTCTGATAATGGGACCATTATAAAAAACGCAACGACGAGTGTCATTGATATCTATCAATTCGAAACCGTATGGTGTCAGACTCCAAGGATTGTGAAGGTGCAGGGTAGTACCGATGTCTATGCGATTGTCTACCGAGGGCCAAGGACTGGAGCGAATTATTATTTGTACATGGCTACGATTCGGATATCCTCGACTGGAACAATAACCAAGCCATTTCTAGATAAACAACCATTGGACACCGTGAATTGTTACTATCCTGATATCTGCTTTACTGAAGGGGATTATTATGCGGTTGCATACTCATCGTATGAAGACTTTCTCGCAGCGTATCGGTTTATCGGACGCTTACAAACTGTAGAAATAACGTCTACCGGCATAATTACAGCAAACGTTCGTTATCATAATTTTGGCAGCTCTGGTGTTGTCGGTATCATGCAGTATCTTGATATTATTCATGTGGAGGACGATTACTACTCCATTTTCTTTCGAGACTCTGATACCGATGGGTCGCTCATTTCTGTTCAAATCAAAAATGGGTATAATCTCGTCCCGGACTCAGTGAGATATAAATTTGATATTGATAATATCTCAGCTCTACCTCTCCGTGTGATCCATGTCTATGATAAAATCTATGGTGTTTTGTATGGTGATAAAACAGGCACCATATTCTGTGGTGGAGCAATCACGACTCTGAAACTCACCAATACCGGAACACTCGATGCTATGATTGATTTTTCCACATTATTACCTCCCGTGGATTGGACTGAATTTTCTGATTCCGACATTATTCATATCAATGGTGATATATTCGCTATGACGTATCGACTGGCCAGTCGAGCCGAAGTCAAGACCTTTGAGATCTCAAATATGGGAATAATTACCAACCATACCAACGATGCTGCCTGGAAATATATTTTTCAACCGACCTCATCATATACGATATCTTCCCCCAAGATTATTCGAGTCAACCCAACCATCGATCCATTTGAAAAAACTTTTGCGATTGTATATCCAAAAACTATCAGCTATGATATAAACAATGATATAAATAACGGTGTCTTGTTAAGCATTAAAATCGCTGATAATGGCTCGATAGGGAAAAAAATCTATGATTCTGTTCTGTTAGGTCCTGTCAATTTCTATGCACCTGACATCGTTCACATCTCAAATGACATCTATGCGGTGGTGGGCAGGAAGGTTCTCTACGGAGCTATGTCGCTTCACACGGTTCAAATATCTAATCTTGGAAAAATCGAAAAAAGCTTCATCGACACTTTGGATATCCCCATGCCAGAAGTCACTCCGGGTTTATCCATAAAGATTGTTCATGTGTCTAATGATATCTACTTGATTGGTTTTAATAATAACGGAAATCCTCTCATTACTCTCATAACGGTGGAAATCGCAGATAACGGAATGATAACAGATACGGTTCTTTGTACTTATAACATCACGAAATTTGGTCATTTTAATTTTTGTTCCCCAAGCATACTTCGCATTAAAGATAATATTTTCGCTGTCTCCTATCATTCTACAAACTACACAAGTAAAAGTGATTTTGTGAGCACCTTCCAAATCTTGCCAAATGGGACCATTATCCTCATCGACACTCTATCGATGAGTGCGTATTTTTCCACCCAGTATGGATCCCAGTACGATGAATACTCGGATATCATACAAATTGAGGGAAGTGCTCATCTCTATGCCTTGGTCTATGGGTATGATTATTTCATAACTGTGACGAACCACCGCGGGTTAGGCATCATCATCACCATTGAAATTAGTGATGCGGGGTTGATCAATCAAACTCCAGTTGGTATCTTTACGTTGGACACGTATGGGTGTAGCAGACCAGATATTCTGCATATTTCAAATTCGACGTACGTCATTGCCTACTCAAAATCTGTCCGGGCGAGTAATTATCAAATATCTGGGAATCTAAAAACATTGTATATTTCCCCGAATGGAACAAGTATGAATCTCATCGATGCTGTAACCTATTCTACGATTAATTCGAATTACGATAAAGCACATTGTCAGTTTCTTACTCATCTTTATAAAAATGTTTATGCCTTGCTGTATACGATTCCTTCTGGATCAACAATAAGAGGAAAGGTTGGCACGTTTAGTATCTCGGAAAACGGATCGATTTATCGGACGTGGTCAAATGCGATGTTTCATGTTCAATTAGACTTGACCGCGACAACAAATATCTTACCGAGCTTTATCAATATCACTAGTAATGTTATTGCGATATGTTACCAGGGTAATTATGATGACGGATATATCGACACTGTTTCTGTCACTATCACGGACACAAGTAATGAGTTAAAACCGATCATTTCAAAAGCAGGGTCATATGAGATTAAAGGAAATAGAACCGTGTTTGTAGCCTCGTTACGCACCACTAGTGGGTATAAGACACTCACGCTACCTGTTCATCCCGGGTGGAACTTTCTTGTCTTAACCTACGACCACCTGACCTTAAAATTCTTCAACAATCTTACAAATAATACTCTTGCTAACGTTACTTTACCATGCAATGAGAATATCATTACCTCGGCTAATCCTTTAATTTTCGGGGGTTTCAGCGGGATTTACGATGAAATTGCTGTCTACAGCATGCATCTGCGAGACGATGAGATTTACAATCATTTAATACAATACTAAAAGGTATCATAGAAAGAAAGGTAGAGAGTATGAAAATTCGGACACCAACAATGTTGTTTCCTCGTTTGAAAAGACAGGGCCGTCGACCAAAACACAACACTCGAGCAGTGTCTGAGATAATCGGGACCATCTTACTCCTCTCAATTAGTCTTGCGCTGTTATGTATCCTGTATTTGATTGTCTTAAACAACGCATCAGGTCCCTCTGCCACCTACCGAGGGGAATCCGCAGTATTGGTTTCTTCTGCGGATGAAAACAATGTGGTGTTACAAAACAACGGGGGTGTTCCATTATCCTTCAAGAACAAGCTTGTTATCACGGTTGGCGGCACTGATTATTTTGTCACGGTCGGCGATTGTGTTGTTGATACCAATGGTGATGGACTCTGGAGTATCGGGGAGCAGCTTCTTTTTACTCCCCCTGGGGTCCCGAGTTTATATGGCTTAGAAATCCAAGTGAAAATCATCAATCCGGATACAAATACGATGATATTGGCGGGTCTCGTACAAGAAGGAGCCAAAGGAGATTTCCCTTATATTCAGACCCTAAATCCGTATAATATCTGGCCTCATAGTGCGACGTTACACTCCTATTATAATTTTATCAAAGTGAATTATCTCCCCGGAAAACTTTGGTTTCAATGGAAACGGTCTGATGACGTAACATGGACTCGTACTGCTGCTGTGAACATCACCGCTGCACCTCTCTTTGGCTATCATACAGTGACTCTCTACAATCTTACCACCAATAAAAACTATCTCTTTGAGGCCTGTATTGAATATTCCTCAGGGAACGTCACCTACAATGGATCAGGGGGGATAAAACTATTCACCACTCTTATTGATGCGATGGGAATCTGGCATTTCAATGAACCATTTGGGACCACTGTTATTGATTCATCCGGGCAGATACCACCGAATAATGGGGTGTTACGACCAACGGAACTCCGCGGACCACAACGGTTCAGTGCGGAACTCAACAACTCAGGCAGAAATCTGTATGTTGATGGCATTGACGATTCTGTGGAGATTCCGAATTCCAATACCTTAAGCGTCACCGACGAATGCACCATTGAGACTTGGGTCAACCGTTCAGAATATTGTGATGCACTGGTTGGGACCCCTCTGCAATCCTCTTTGTCACAATTTGGCAACTATTCTTTGGGATGTTACGAACCGTACCTCATCCATGTCGTTGGAGATATTTTTGCCCTTGTCTCGAGGAATGAACACTCAGAAGGTTTTCTGAGCACCATGAGAATAAGCGATACCGGAGTTGTATATCAAAATGAGTCTACCGCTTCATGTTTTCTTGATGTGTTTTGCTTCGATACCTCCTGCAGAAACCCTAAAATAATTGA
>JBAZLE010000069.1:0-10390 GCA_041650455.1 Thermoplasmatota archaeon
CTCCATATAGTTCGAGAAATTCTGCTCTAGGTTCTTATACCAAGTAATCAACTGAGCATACGTCGAGGGTTTCCGATACCAATACCCACACGTTTGATAGAATGTTACCGGGAAATCTAACGGTGCAAAACCACCGTTAATATCTTTTTCCAGTTCAATGGAATAATCTTCATCAACGTAATGAAATTCATTTTCTATCTCAATTTGAAGAGTATCTATCGTCGTATGAATTGATTCTTCATCTATTGCGTTCTTAGAGAGCGACGAAATAACAGGGGTGATCGCCCCAAATAGAAAAATTACGACAATGCCAAAAGCAACAGCCTTTTCACTTCTTTTTTTCTTCATTTTTTTCCTCCAATCCATACTTAATGAGTTTTTGTTGAACTATATTTCCTTACTGAGAGCATTCTAATTCATTTGTAATTTTTTATAATATTAATATGAATATTTTAGTCCTTCCTACCAGTTACTTAAAGATCATCCTAATGATCCTCAATTTTGGGTTAGGAATCATTTCTTTAAGTATCGATGTGTTTTGTTCTTTTTCCCTCTGATACCGAGTAAGATTGACTGGGGAGATCCCTCTAGGTGGTCATGTTTTTAATATACATTCCTCGTAAGCGTACATCCAATAACCATACCCGGCATTAAGGTAATCAGCTAATGTATAGAACTGAGAAACGCTGTTCCACCCATAGATAAATCCAAGGATTATTGGAGTTGAACCAGAAGTGGCCTGTTCCCAGGTATATTCACTGCCGTTATATTGGACGATGATGTCTTGTTTTGCTAGTGAGGTGTTATACGGCAATCCCATGATATTCCATCTTTGTTTGAGCAAGGTGATCTGTGATGCATCTTGATAGGCTCCGTCAAGGGTGAGGACGAGCTCACAGGGGTGATATGCCCACAACCAATATCCATTTCCGGGTTCTAAGGTGTTATCCAGTTGATAGCTATTTCCCGTCCGGTTCCAACCATAGATGAATCCAAGAATGATGTTGTTGCTTACCGCTTGATCCCAGGTGTATTCCGTTCCGTTATAGGAAATGTTAATATCTGTTTTGATCAATGCTTTGTTGAAAGGCATCGCGATAATGTTCCATCTAGACTGTATCTGTATTCTGTAGACATATGCTAGCTGTGGTTTGTGTTCTTCTGTGCCTAGTTGGAAGAAACCACCGGGGTTGTTCTGGTTGTTGTACTCGGTAAAAATCCATTCAGCGCTATGAGCGTTGTCAGAGATACGGACTTCATCCATTACACCATTGAAGGTATAGATTGGATCTCCGGTATTGCCAACTCCATTCACTCGACCCGCGATAAAGAGATGGACCTGATTGGTACTAATGGGGGTGTTGTAAGATTTAATTGCTTGTAGTACGCCATTGATATAGACTTTAATGGTGCTGCCGTCGTAGGTTCCTGTGATATATGACCATTGATTGATTGGGACACTTATCAGTGTTGTTGCTCTGGCATTGGTACTATCACCGTTAATGATAAAGTCGATGGTTTCATTTGCTTCGATACTGAGCTGATACACCCGGTTTGGAGAATTCGCGCCTTTTGTACAGAGGTGGTTCCAATTGATTTGGTCGGTGGTTGGTTTAATCCAGGAAGAAACCGTGATCGCAGCGTTGAGGTTCAGACTTGTGTCGTTTCCGCAGTCGATATAATCTCCGCCAGGAACATTTCCAAGATCTCCGATGAACTGGTCTGCACCGTCGATAATACCAGCGGCATTTTGATTGCTTCCGTGGTATGTCCCATCATTACTATAGGTGGTTGAATCGATATGAGTCCCTGAGGTTTCGTTGAGATGGTGAACCATGCGATACTGAGTCCCCCATGTTCCTGCAAGGTCTTGCTGATTTTCACAAGCGTTATTCCCATAGTAGAGATAGAGAAGGGTGTCTAATGCGCTAGAGAGGGCGGGGATGTTTACCCAGGCTACAAGCTGTCCGGTTGTGTTGTTGTATAGCTCGATCTCATGGGCTAATCTAGTTCCATCGTACATGGTGAATACGATATCGTCACCATCGGGTTGTGTTTTGTTTGCGAGATCAGCATCGGAAGCAAGCGTTATTAACATTGGGAAGTTGGTGAGATTTCCAGCGACTTTGGTGTGATCGATAATGATTTCTTTTCTATATTCCCAACCTGCGTTCCACCAACTGCTCGGTTCGCTGATTCTGAAGCTTCTCATTGCAGGTGCGTGGGGTGCTCTGACGAGATTTCCGTTGGAGTCATTTGCAGTCACATAGTAATTATATATCGTTCCATTGATTAAATTCGTTAATGTCGTGTACGCATAGGTGTTTTCTCCATTGTTTACGACCGTCATTGGTATATCAGTAACATTCATCAGGCCACCAGTTACAACGGCGTTTTCTGCGACATAATGATAGGAGTATAACCATCCGTTTGCAACGTACCATACGTCAGTCCAATTGGCGATATAGGAAAGATGTTGCATCAATGACGAGCCACTGACACCGTCAACCCCTGGTGAGGGGTCGTAGATGACGCTGTTGCTGTAGCGATCAGAGTGGAACATCGCGTAAAAGATACCACCATTGTTGTATACGGTAGTAAACGCGTTGTTCAGATTTGCGACATCGCTTGCGTAGTAGCGTCCTGCAGGGCTCCTGCTTTGGAAGACAACGTCGTAAGCTTTGGTCTCTAACCCACCGATCCCGTAGTAATTATAGGCGGTGTTCCATGGTGAATAAATTGTGCTAGCGGGGTGATCGCTTCCTGTCCAGTCTCTGAGGAAGAGGAATTCATGAGCAGCTGTGCTTTCTACGGAACCGTCTTCATACCCGCAGGGTAGGATGAATAAAGAGACATATGGACCGAAGGGGATGTTCGTAAGATTCTCAAGAATATCATTACGGCAGCCGAGTATCTCCCATGTATATCCGTTAGTCAAATACGCACTAGCACTGCAGGGATGTGTACGGGTATGAACTGCGGGTTCCCAACTGTAGTCATGATAGTTTAATTCATCCTGCATTCGCGCCCACATTGAGGCCCCACCCGCCATACGGCTGTTTATCGCAATGGAGATGGGGATATTGAACATCCGGACAGCATGCACAGACGCTTGATAGCTATCAGAGGCATCATTGGTCATCCCTAGCCATGTGGCTCCCGGATGAGCAGATGAGGATCGACCCCAGTTGTCATTCGACAGGGTGTAAGCGGCTTTTCGATTATCGTAGTATTTCGCTATTGAGTCGTAAGTCACTACTGAGACATTGTTAAATTTGAGATAGATGGTGTCTGTGGTATTGAATCTCACAGAGACGAATGCTTGATTCGTCGAGCTGTTGAACCGGACACATTCAATCCCGTTGAACAAATCATGCTCTGTTTTCTTAACAAGAGGTTGCCAAGGATCCGTCAATCGTGTTCTATATAAAACCTCCGCGTTTACAGGGACATTTGATAGATTGAAGATGTAGGTCACCGGATACTTGAATCCCCATCTGTCCACCATGCTTTGACTCATAGTAATGGTAAAGCTATTATTGTTGACGCCGTCGCTGAGTAAAGAAAGGACGCAAGTGGTGATATTTCTATTCGCAGAGACATTAATTGTCGTTGTTTGGGTGTAGAGTGTTTCTCCATCAGAGGGTGTTGGATCTACATATTGGATCGTTAACGATGGTAAAATGTTTAAGGTCCAATTCTCCTGAGCCCATGCGGAGAAACCTGCATTATTATAGACAAGACAGTTCCATTGATAGGTTCCTTCAGGGATATCTGTGACAGAGAAGGACACGTTACAACTCGTAAGATCGCTTCCATTGTAGAGTTCTTGTGCCTCAGACGCAGAAAGCGCACGGGGGATCATGGTGGTCTCATCAATCAATCCTTTATAATAATAATTCGGGACCCCGTAAATTCCACCAAGACCAGGATTTGTCGCTGTGGATGTGGCAAAGTAATTCTGTGTGAACGCCATGGTTTGTATCTTGTCAAGAACTCCGTTGATGTAGAGTTGCATGGTATTCGAAGTGAGGTTGATCACACCAACAACATGCGACCAGGTGTCATAGGGGATTGTCTGGGTGCTCGTGCATACTTGGAAGGTTTCATCTGCTGAACGACCTTTTACAGAAACCGTTTGATTATTGTTTACGGAAATAAGCATTCTGGTAGCGCTTGTTCCTGCCCGATCGATGAAAAGAATCGTACCTGAGGGAGCGGTTTGCCCAGCAGCAGGTTTTACCCATGCGGCCATGGTCGCACCTGTCTGACCTGAGAGACTGTAGTTCCCGCTTGTCAGTCGAATCACATCATCGGTCCCATCGAAGGAATACGCCCCATTGTATTTCCCAGCAGAAGTATACGCAGCACCACCTGTTGCAGTGCCGTTATGGTTCTTCCCGGAGAAATCATACAGATTAGTGTCTGTTTCACCGTAGGCGGGGTCTTTGTTGAAATGTAACCAGAGCTCCATCAAGGGGTGATATTGGTACTCGCCACGAACGAAAGTTTTAGTTTCCATGAGATGCCAGGATCCACCGATATTGGAATAGAGGCTGACATTCTTTATACCAGTAGAATTATCAGTTGCAGTGCAGTTGAATGTAACATCAGAATGGTCAATGAGAGAGTTGTTCAAAGGAGCTGTTAAGATTACAGTCGGGTAGCTCACAGAGGTAGTCGTATTCGTCGCAGATGATGTCGCACTAAACGTCTGATATGTCTGGTTCCAGCTCCAAGCTTGATAATAGTAATGGGTGTTCTCAGATAATCCTAGATCAGAATAGCTCGTTGTTGTATCATTGTAAATAATTGTCCCTTCTCCACGGTTCCAGGTTGAGATAAGGTTCCGCTCAATATAGGTTTTATCCGCGAGGGATCCTTTATTCCAGGTGAGATCTATTTGAGTTTGGCTGATAGGGGTCGCAATGAATCCGCTTGGTGGACTTGGGATGAGTAACGTTTCGATTGTGAACTGCCAGTTGTTGGACGCAAATGAGGAAAGACCATCGACATCATATGCTTGACAGTTCCATTCGTAGGTCCCCTGAGGGATGTCGTTAACAGTGAATGAAACGTTCCACTGGGTAGGTCTTTTACCTAGGTATAACTCTTGTATTTCTGTGGGAGAAAGCACCCGTGTGAATATCGCGGATTCATCAATCATCCCTTTATAGGAGTAAACAGTACTAGTGTATATTCCTCCGATTCCTGCGTTCGTGCAGGTTGTTGTCGCAAAACTTGGGTCAACAAATGCTAAGGTTCCACTTCGGGAGAGTTGACCATTTATATAAATCAGGGCAGTATCTGAAGTCAGGTTCACGACCCCAACGATATGCGTCCATGTATCCACAGGAATCGTTTCAATCGAGGTAAAGGTGGGTAAGGGTGATTCAAGGTTTGATCGTGCTTTCACTGAAACTGTTCCATCATTGTTCACAGAAAGGAGCAAGCGTGCTGAAGTCGCTGCTACACCAGTGTCGATGAACAGAACGGTTCCTGCCACATCCACCTGCCCAGAGGCACGTTTTACCCATGCCGCCATGGTTGCTCCTGTTTTACCCGGTAAATCGTAGGTTCCGCTGGGTAACCGAATAACATCGTTCTCACCATCTAAGGTATATGCTCCACCGTATTTCCCGCTGGTAGATGAGGCGGCTCCATCGGTAGCAGTCCCATTGTGGTTCTTTCCGGAGAAATCATAAATGTGGGTTTCCGTCTCGCCATAGGCAGGGTCTTTGTTGAAGTGCATCCAGAGTTCCATCGAGGAACTGAACTCGTATTCATCTGCAGGAGGACTCTTCGTGTCCATCAACTGCCATGTTCCACTGATGTTTGTGTACAAACTTGCGTTTTTAATACCTATACCATCCGTAATAGAACTGTTAAAGATAACATCGTCATATTCTAGGGTTGAATCATCTGCAGGTGCGAGTAGGGTCACTGTTGGATACCCAGTGAGATTTGACACAGTCGTGAAATTATACACCATCCGAGTCCACCCGTACCCATCTGTAGCATTCACATACCAGACAATATCAGTTGAATACGGTAATGGGATCATCAAATTCGCAGATTTTGTCCCATTAGAAGCATCATTCGCTGATGCACTCGTGACATACTGCCCTTCAATCGTCCAGTCAAACAAGTCGCCCTCCGGATCTTCAATCAACACACTCACCGAGGGGTACGTGATTGCAACATTCCCAGAGTTATCCGCAGGAGTCTCTCCACTGAACACAGGGAGCTGATTCGCAAATGTCGTCGCATCCGCAGCAGTAAAAGTGGAGCTAAAGACATCATCCGTCTCATTCCAACTCCAAGCCTGATAATAATAATGCACATTCTCAGAAAGACCCATATCAGAATAACTCGTCCCTGAACCATTATAAACAAGAGCACCCTCACCCCGGTTCCAAGAAGAAACCAGATTCCGCTCGATATAGGTCGTATCCGCCTTGTTCCCGATTGTCCATCCAAGATCAATCCTGTTTCTGTTCATTGCTGTCGCACTAAACCCGCTAGGAACATCAGGTAGATATTGCGCTCTCGTCGTGAAATTATATATCTCATAGGTGAAAGCCGCTCCATCGGTCGCGTTCACGTACCACACAATATTTGAAGCATAAGGTAATGGTGTGATTACGCTAGCTTGTTTACTTCCATTTCCATCATAAATATTACCAGCATTGGTCACATGCAACCCTTGAATCGTCCAATTAAACAGGTCCCCATCGCGATCCTTGATTGTCACATTCACTGTCGATAGTAAAATATCTACATCAAATGCATCATCAACAGGATTTTCATACGAGAACTCTGGAGCATAGTTTGCTGGAGGTTCTTGTGGTCCTACATTATAGAAGGTTGATGGATCGTATTGATTATTATATTCTGTTGCAATCCAACTTGCGTTTCTTATCGGATTAGAAATACGAACCTCATCTAACCATCCAACTAAGGCTCTATCAGCGACATGATCATTCCGCTGTCCCATCGTTAAATCATTGGAACTCCCAGAGCCTGTGTCAACATTTGTATTGACCTCCGAATGCTCTAATGCTCCATCTACGAACAGTGAAAGGTTATGCGTTGATGCATCCCAGGTGACATGCACAAGATGCCAGAGATTATCATTATAATTCGTCCCCCCATAGGTTGCAAATTCAATCTCCTGACCACCAGAGTCAACAATTTGCGCACGTATCTCACCAATACCGCTAGGGTTATTGTTATTCTGCCAGATGTTTACTGAATTTGCGGCATCGTAATTTCCCGTTGAGAGGAAATAATGATAAAGATTTGTTGATGAAGTATTTGAGTTAATCCAGCAGCTCGCTGTCCAGCTATTAATCGCACCTAGACAATGATTAGATGCATTGATATAATCATTGCCATCGAAATACTGACTATCACCAATCCACCCTGGAACATCGGTAGACCCATGATTTGTCCCATCATTCCTAAAACTTGTACTATCCAGGAAATCATTGTGGAGATGCCAGACACCATGATAACTAGCGTCCCAGACTTTCAGAGGTTGCTGTTGCGAGTCACAGGTCGCATTCCCATAATACATATATAATACAGTGTCAGTTGAGGAAGAAACACGAGAGACATTCACCCATACTGTCAGATTCCCTGACACGCTATCAAAGACTTCAATTTGATGAGCAAGACGTTGATATGTGTATCCAGTCGTCCAACTGACGGTATCATCTGTGAACAAAATATCATCAAAATCGCCTTGCGCACGAGCCACCAAATCAAGATCATTATGAATCTGAAGTAACACAGGGAAATTCGTATGACTCTCCAAGACCTGAGAATGATTTATCGTGATTGCTTTTCGATATGGCCACTCAGATAATAAAACAAGCTCCAACGTTGTGGCATCATCAGACGCATATCCGGTGCTGAACACATGATCAGTCGCATTCCAACTCCAGGCTTGATAATAGTAGGTGGTTGCTTCATCCAAAGCGGTATCTGAATAGCTATTCCCTGATGTATTGTAGATCATCGTTCCCTCACCACGTGTCCATGATGCAACACTGTTTCTCTCGACATAGGTAGTATCCGCCATAGAACCGGGCGTCCAGCTCAGGTCAATCTGTGAATCACTCACTGGTGTCGCACTAAAGTCTGCTGGGGGATTTGGGAGAAACTGAAGTCTTGTCGTAAACACGTAGGTTGCGTTTCTCGCTGCAGTCCCATCCGTGGCATTCACATACCAAAGAATATCCGCGTAATAAGGTAACGGGATGATCAGGTTTGCGATTTTCGTGCCATTCCCTTCATCATTCCCTGATGCGGTGGTCACGTATTGACCCTCGATAGTCCAGTCGAACGCATCACCGTTTGTATCATTGATTAGAACACTAACTGTCACTTGAGTTATTTCTACATTGCTGGTTTGGTGCTGCGGTTGTTCATTTGTAAATATCGGTGGAAGGTTCCCTGGTCGGGATTGTTCATCACCTAGCGTAATAAATGCACCAGGGTTGTTATAATTGTTATAGATGGTTAAAAGCCAGTCGCTACTTCGATCAATATTTGAGATACGAACCTCATCAATAATCCCTGTGTATCTATATGCTGTGGTTGGATAATTCTCCCAGCGTGCGCCTATCGACACATTCACATCCCGATGAATAAAATCATAGGGACGTGGCCCGGCAGACGTACCACCATCCGCCCAAGTTTTTTTGATTGCATTCCGATATATCTCTGGCCAGTTGGTATCATTGACGATTACAGCGCCATAATGCCAGGTGTTTATAGTAGGATAGGCTTCTGTTCCACCACCAAATTCCTTATTAGCTCTGATAAATAGGTATGGCTGTAAATAGAATTGATACTGATCTTTATCTGTGCCATCTCGTTTATTGATTAAGGTCCCTTGATTACTTGTCAACGGGGTGTTAAACCACGCTTCTAGTGTAAACGGCCCGCTAATTAAATCAAGATTATGATCAACACCATTCGAATTATCAATATGGATTACATCATTCGATCCATCAAAATCAATCCCATACCCGATCTTACCAGCCACTTGATCAGCAGAGGTCATACTCCCCCATGCAGTTCCATGGTTCGCGTGACTTGTCGAATCTTTAATTCCGCCTGTTCCTGCAATTCCTGGGTCTTCTTTGAGATGCCAGACCGCGAGATAGTTTCCATCCCAGACATCGGTTGGATGTTCTTGATTCGAACACATACTATTTCCGTAATACAATACAAGAACAGTATCTTCAGTAGATGATAAATCGGTGACATTGACCCAAGCAATCAGATGGCCAATGCTGTTGTCATAATATTCAATCTCGTGGTGTAATGTATTTCCATAACTATCAGTAAATACAAAGTCGTCACCATCTGTCTGTGCATAGATTCCAATAGAACCATTGGTAATGTCGATTAAGAAGGGAAAATTCACCAAATCTGCTGGGACATCAGTATGATCAATCGTGATTATCCGGCGATACATCCAATCCAAATCATACCAGGTGATTTCTGTTGTAAAACGATAGGTCTCGTTTGTAAAATCCTCACCATCCGTCGCATTGACATACCAGATGATCTCTGTATTCGATGGTAAAGGAGTTATCAAGGTCGCTTGTTTGCTCCCGTTTGCTTCATTTGTACCAGAAGCATCGTTGACATAAACTCCTCCAATAGTCCAATTAAACAAATCCGTATCCTGAATGGTGACATTCACTGTTGCTTGATTAATACTAATTCCGGTGCTCCAATCTAATGGGTTTTCTCCATAAAATTGGGGAGGATAATTTAAAGAGGGATTTAATTCTTCAAGCCCAAGGATAAAAAATGAACCTGGATCGTTATAGTTATTATATGTGGTGAAAAGCCAACCACTGCTTCGATCAATTTTTGAGATACGTACCTCATCAAGCATCCCATCGAATTGATACCCTGTTGTTGGATAACTTTCCCATCGTGCACCAATGCTCACGTTACGTTCTCTATGAGTGAAAACGAATGGTCTATAACCGGTTTTATTAGTCCATGTTTTTAACGCACCATCACGGAAGATTTCCGGGTAATTTGTATTGTTAATAACGGAAGCAGCATAATACCAGGTGTTTAATGCTAAACCAGTATCTGCTCCGTATCCCCATTCTCCTGATCCTCGTACACAAACATGCCTACCACTGCTATCTTCGATATACAACTGATATTGATCAAGAGTAAGCCCATCTCGTTTAGACACTATGGTACCTTTCGCAGTGGAATACACTCGTGTACTGAACCATCCTTCAAGGGTGAACGGTCCGTTGGTAATATCAAGAATATGTCCACTGGTCTGTGAGTTATCAATATGGATGACATCATTGCTACCATCAAAATCAATCCCATAACCAATCTT
>JBAZLE010000070.1:0-10171 GCA_041650455.1 Thermoplasmatota archaeon
TGATCGATTCGCAAAACGATTTTCTCTGATGAAGGATCTGCCACGTTAGGATCATCTGTTGAAACTCTGTATTCTGCTATGATGCTTTCATGATCACCTCCCTCCGCGGTTTTCATTCCACTGTAATATACGAAGAACTGTCCGTTTGTCTCATAACTTGGATGAAACGCAAGACCAAGCAACCCGCGTTCATCATAGACTGGATTAAGCTTCACCATTTTACTTGTGAGGTCTAAGAACGGTGTCTGAAGTAATTCGTCATTTTCAATAACATAGATTTTCCCAGGCTGGTCCGCAACAAAGAGTCGATTTGTTCCATCACCTGCTGTGGTCAGCATCGTTGGCGCCCTCAAACCAGAGGCGACCAGTTCCAATCTGGCAATAAGTGCATTGCTGTCTCCAGGGATAAGGCGGACGAATAACCCGATGAGAAGAGCACGTGATGTTTTTTCATTGCTATCTCCTTCTGATGCATTCACGGTCACTGTTATCGCTGTTTTCCCAAAACCAAAAACAAACGGAATTTTTACCGTCGACGCTTTGTCTGGGCGCAATAGAGCAATTGTTCCTTCAGCTTTTCTACCCAAGAGTATAAAACCACCATCAAGGGTCATCTTCCAGGAAATTTCGGTGAGATTCTCATCTCCTTCATTCCGAATCACGGCACTGAGACCGAGACCACCCGAAATCACTTCAACCTTGAGATGTGAATCTGACACGGATAATTTCTCTTGTTTTATAAAAAACGTGCTCCCTGTGGCATATATGCTTGAGAGTGATAGTAATATGCTACAGATAAATACAACACTTTTTTTCCGAATAATAATAACCTCCTTATTATACCAATAAAATAGAGAAGAACCTCATATAAAGATTATGGTTGATGAAATAAATAAAAAAATTGGAATTTTTCATCTAGAACCTCAACATTTAAATACCACAGAACTTTGGTATGTAGTAAAATCTCGGGAGTTATAAGAGTGAACAGCTTCTATTTATGGCAGATTGTAAAATTAGCACGAATGCCGATTGTTCTTGCGGTCATTCCAATCTTTCTTGTTGGGGTATTGTTTGCTTTGCGTACCGGTACAGATTTTTCCCTTGGCAACTTCCTTTGGGGTTTTAGCATTTTGTTTATCATTGAGATTGCAGCATCCTTTGCCAATGATTATTTTGATTACGAGGCAGATAAGCATAATAGCCAATTTGGTTTTTCTGGGGGCAGTGGAGTCCTTTTAGAATATCCAGAGCTTCTTCCGTTTGCGAAATGGGCCTCGGTGTTCATGTTCATTTTTTCCTTACTGCTCACAGTGGTATTTGTCTTGCTGTCATCTTTTTCTCTTTGGGCAATTGCGTATATCGGTGTCGCCGTGTTTTTTTGTTGGTTTTATACTGCTCCACCACTACGTCTCGTCTACCGTGGTCTTGGTGAATTTCCTCATTTGCTTGCAGGAATTATGTTCCCCGGTTGGGGATATCTTATCCTAACAGGAACTATTTCGCTGGAGTTGTTGATATTTGCTATCCCCTTCGGGTTGCTTGGCCTTACCGTAATACTAAATTTCGAGATACCAGATATGGAAGCAGATATCCATGGGGGCAAACGAAACTTGGTTGTGAGGAAAGGGCGGTTTTTTTCTTTTGCAGCTATCATGACTCTGTACGGATTAACAGTTCTTTTCTTCCTTCTTCTGTCCTTGACATCCTGGGTGAATCCTCCGATTCATCTTTGGGCAATCACCCTCGTAGCTTGTGTTCCGTTCCTCGTGTCCATCCTTCCGGTCATAAAAAAAATTGTTCAACAAAACCATGCGACAACCTACGCGATTCGTAATGCGAAAGCAGGGTTCCTTGCAGTGACACTGATCACCTGTATCCTCTTGGTATAGGATGGTTTTATTAAAGCGTACACGCTATTTGGTAGAGCATATAACAAACATGGTGAAACTATGACAATCAATTACCTCCTCCTTGACATCCTTATCATTATATTCCCCTTTCTCCTGTCATTTAAATGGAAGTTCGCCTACTATCGTTGCTATAAAGCATTGTTCCCTGCGATTGCTATCGTTGGATTGGGATACATCATCTGGGATTCGATTGTGACTGCACGAGGGGACTGGTGGTTTAATTACGACTATCTGTCCGGCATCTCTATCATCGGATTACCAATCGAGGAGATCTTGTTCTTTGTTGTGGTACCTTATTCCTGTATTTTTATTTACGAGAATCTTGAACATTTCATTCCTGAAAAAACGATTAGGTACAACAAATGGTTCTACATCGGTCTTGTAGTGCTGTTCATCCTTGGCGGCATTGCATTCTATCATCAGGATTATACGATTCTTGCCTTGATGTCGTGCGCGTTTTTTTTCATCGTTGCAGTATGGCGCTTTCCTGACATTCTGCAATCGCGCAACTACTGGCTGTACATTTTAATCTCGATGATCCCCTTCATCATATTCAATTACCTTTTGACATCCACTCCGATAGTGTTGTACAACCCTGTTGCGATTTGGGGTGGCGATGGCCTCTGGAACGGACGGTTTCTCACCATACCACTTGAAGATTTCTTCTATAACTTCTCCATGCTTTCCTTCTATCTGCTCGTTTACCTCTATTTCAAAAAACGATGGTTATCCAATAAAAACAAGAGGAATAAATCATAACTGTAACAGAATATCAAATAAATTGATATAAACATAAAATATTTATGCTGATACGGATTCATTGGTAAAAAAAGGGGATTATCATGTCGGGGAAAAACATCATCGTGATTGGAGCTGGGTTCGGTGGTATGTCCCTTTCAGCACTGCTGGCAAAAGACGGACATTCCGTAACCATTCTTGAAAAAAACGACCAACCTGGTGGACGTGCAATCGTCTGGAAAGAGAACGGCTTTGTCTTCGACATGGGGCCTTCATGGTATCTCATGCCAGATGTGTTTGAAAAATTCTTTGCGGAATTTGGAAAGAAAACAGATGACTATTACAAACTCCTGAGGTTAAACCCCGCATATCGTGTTTTTTACAGCAAAGATGAAATCGTTGATATCTCACCAGATCTTGAACAGAACCTGCAGCTCTTTGAACGCTACCAAAAAGGAGGACGTGAACAACTAAAGAAATATCTTGCTGCAGCAGAATATCAATATCAAATAGCGATGAATGAGTTCATTTATAAAGAATATCGTCATCTCTGGGATTTCTTTAGCCTCCGCCTCTTGTTGAAGGGAAGTAAACTACATATCTTCACCAGTCTGGATGAGTACGCGAAACGATACATCACGGATCCAAAGATGCGGAAAATCCTAGAATACACCATGGTGTTTCTCGGGGGGACGCCATTCGATACACCCGCACTCTATTCCTTGATGTCCCATGTGGACTTCAACCTGGGTGTTTGGTATCCTGACGGTGGCTTTGGGGCGCTCGCACGTGGTTTCCAACATCTTGCTGCTGAGCAAGGTGTCACTTTTGAGTTCAACAGCGAGGTACAAAAGATTGAGGTGAAGGATAAAAAAGTCACTGGCGTACAAACGTCAAAAGGAACCATGAACGCTGATGTTGTCGTTGCCAATGCTGATTATCATCACGTGGAAACCCAGTTGTTAGATCAACAGCATCAAACGTATTCTGAGCAGTATTGGAACAAAAAAGCAATCGCGCCTTCCGCTCTCTTAATGTACCTCGGCGTGAAAGGAAAAATCAAGGCGTTCGCGCACCATAATCTCTATTTTGCACCGCAATGGGAGGATCATTTTAATACCATCTTCCGTCAACCAAAATGGCCTGACGACCCTTCGTATTATGTAAGCTGTCCATCGAAAACCGATGCGTCCGTAGCACCACCGGCGGACGAAAACCTTTTCGTTCTTGTACCAGTCGCAGCAGGATTGCAGGACACAGAAAAAACACGAGAGAAGTACTTCACCAAGGTCATGGATCATCTCGAAAAACTCACCGGGGAAAACATCAAGGATCGCCTGGTGGTGAAGCGATTGTTCGCCCATAATGATTTCACTGAGCAGTACCATGCGTATAAAGGGACTGCTCTAGGGCTAGCGCATACCTTGGGGCAAACAGCAATCTTCCGCTGCTCCCATCAGAGTAAAAAAGTGAACGGACTGTATTATACAGGTCATTACACCCACCCGGGAATCGGTGTCCCGATGGTGATCATCTCCTCACAAATCATTGCCCAACAAATAAGGAATACTTATGATTCTGGATAAAACCTTTTTTTCTATCTTTCGCAAAGGGAGTCGTACGTACTTCTACAGTAGTTTGTTTTTTCCTATGCATATCCGCCGGGAAGTCTTCATCCTCTATGGCTTTGTCCGGAAAACCGATAATTATGTAGACGTCATCCCGCAAGACCGCCAGGGCTTCTACGAGTTTAAAAAGAAATATTACGATGCAAAAAATGGGAAAGAAACCGGTGATGTTGTCATCGACTCATTTGTTCAGTTAGCGAAACGCAAAGGTTTTCAGGATGAATGGATCGATGCATTTCTCCATTCCATGGAACTTGATCTCACCAAAACACGATATGAGACCCTCGATGAAGTCCTGGAATATATCTATGGATCTGCGGAAGTGATTGGTTTGATGATGGCAAAGATCATCGGACTGCCAAAAGGATCTTTTGAACATGCGAAATATCTCGGGCGAGCGATGCAATACATTAATTTTATCAGAGATATCGCTGAGGATCTCGAACTCGGTAGAGTCTATTTCCCTCAAATAGATCTCCAAAAACATGGTCTGGAAAATCTGACTTTTGAGCACGTGAAACAACATCCTGAGCAATTTACACGATTGATTCAAACCCAACTTGATCGGTACTGTCAATGGCAAGAAAAAGCAGAAGAAGGATACCGGTTCATTCCAAAACGCTATCTGATTTCAATCAAAACCGCATCAGAGATGTATCACTGGACCGCAGAACAAATCGCACATCACCCTTTCGTTGTCTATGATTTAAAAGTAAAACCAATGATCTCGAAAATCTTGCTTACCATTTTTTCGAATCTTATAAATACCGTTGGAACCAAATTTAGCACCTCGTTCTGTCATGAAGCCTCCCAGGAGCATCACCATCCCTCAAAGTGAATACAATGAAGACGTTTACAAAACCTAGGATCGTCATCAGTAAATGTATTGAATTTGAGTTCTGTCGCTATAATGGTCAAATCATCCGCAGCGAAATCGTCAGCAAACTCAAACCACATGTCGAGTTTCTTCCCGTCTGCGCAGAAGTGGAAATTGGTCTCGGAATCCCGAGAGACCCTATTCGTATCGTTGAAAAGCAGACAAAAAAATATTTGATACAACCAACCACAGATCGTGACGTCACCGAAGACATGAAGTCGTTTGCTCAAAAGTATCTCCCCTCTCTTACCGATATCGAAGGTTTTTTATTAAAATCGCAGTCACCCTCCTGTGGAACGCGGGATGTAAAAATCTATCCAGCCATACTACATTCTGCCCCCGTCCATCGCGAAGCAGGTTTTTTCGGCGAACAGGTTCTCCATCAATTTTCTCATCTCGCCATCGAAGATGAGATGCGTTTACAAAACCCTATCATTCGGCAACATTACCTCACAAGGATCTTCACCCTCGCTAACTTTCGGACTGTCAAAAAAACAGCATCACTACAACAGTTACTGCAGTTCCATACGGAAAACAAGTTCCTGCTGATGGCATATAGCCAAAAAGAACTCCGAATCCTTGGGAATATTCTCGCAAATCAGGAAAAACAACCTCTCCCCAAGGTGTTTTCAGACTATGAACAACACCTCTATCTTGCGTTTTCTAAAGCACCACGATACACCTCTGAGATAAACGTGCTGAATCATGCATTCGGGTATATTTCACAGGACCTCTCAGCGCAAGAAAAAAATTTTTACCTCGACCGTATCCAAAAATTCCGTCAAGGTCAAATCCCGTTAAGTGTTCCGATTAATCTTGTCCGATCCTGGGTCATCCGATTCGAACAACCGTATCTGTTACCACAAACCTTTTTTCAGCCATATCCTGATGAACTCTTAGATGTTGAAGCGATAAAAGCAAGTAACATAAGAGATTTCTGGAAATGAAGATAGGATATCCTTGTATTAACCGCTCTCTGTCCTGTAACGGAAATCGAACCTTCCGTTTACAGTCCTATTCAGAGGAAAGACTACAGCACACCATACAGAACAATCTTGATTGTCTGTCCCGGATCTTACAATATAATCTTGACCATGGCGTCCTCTTTTTCCGGATCACGTCTGATCTTGTCCCCTTCGCATCGCATCCAATCTGCACGTTCCCCTGGCAGAGAACGTTTCAACACCAATTCAATGAGATCGGGCAGTTCATCAGAAAAAACAACATGCGCATCTCCATGCATCCGGATCAGTTCATCGTCTTAAACACCCCTCGGGAAGAGGTCTTTCAGCGAAGTATAGCAGAGCTTGCGTACCATGCCGCGGTCCTTGACCTTCTGGACCTTGACACAACCGCAAAGATACAGCTGCATGTCGGTGGAGTGTATGGTGATAAATCGCAAAGCCTTCAGAGGTTTATCGACCGTTTCACATCCTTAGATCATTCAATTACACGCCGGCTCGTTATCGAGAATGATGAAAAAAGTTACCATATCAAGGATTGTCTGCAAATCTCCGGTAAAACCGGTATTCCGATTTTATTCGATCATTTCCATCACAGCTTGCTCCACAACCATGAACTTCTCGTTCAGGTGTTGTACTCCTGTCAAGAAACATGGATGAAAAAAGATGGGATACCAATGGTAGACTATAGCTCACAGAAACCAGACAAACCTCCTGGGGCACATGCAGAGCATCTTGATTCTTCTTCATTCACCCACTTTCTCCTCCAATCACAACCATACGATTTCGATCTCATGCTCGAAATCAAAGACAAAGAACACAGTGCGATACAGGCTCTCGAATTGCTAAAAACAGATCCACGCTTGATTCATTAACAATAAACAAGGCGGCATTATGGAAAAAAAGGATGTAAAAAAACATATCCAGCAGTTACTGGAACATCAACGATTCGCGGTTATCGCAACAGAGACGAATCGACAACCATACACGAATCTTGTTGCGTTTGCCGCAACATCTGATCTAAAGATTTTAGTATTTGCTACGAAACGAGATACGCAAAAATACCTCAATCTCAATGAAAATAATCGCATCGCAGTGTTGATTGATAATCGTGAAAATACCCCTGCTGATCTTTCCAACGCTATGACAGTAACTGCCTTGGGAGCTGCTCATGAATCTACAAACCAGGAGGAACAATATCGGACATTATTGTTACAGAAACATCCCGATCTCTCAGCCTTTCTTAGTGACCCTGCATGCGCTCTCATCGAGATACATGTACAGGCTTATCAAATGATACAAAAATTCGAACAAGTACAGATTCTGCATATTAGAAATGGTGACGAATGATTCATCAACAACGAATTCAGCAGCTCAATACTCAATCGCTCCGTTCAGGAGATTATGTGGTCTATTGGATGCAGATATAAATAAATTTGTTATCTCATAATTTTTCATGATTACTCTGGGAGATGCAGCTCATAATCATGACGGATGAGCGGGGTATTAATCAACGCTCGGAGCATATCTAGTGGAGGGAACTGTTCCTTGTATCCTAACACTGCCACATAATCTCCTCCTTTTTGGTACGGATCCCAGTAATAGACATAATACGTTCCCCACAGGTAGAGGGTCTCATCAAACCGAGGCCCTCTGTAATATGATTTTCCACCGAATGGCTCATAGAACTGTTCCCGAGAGCTCCCTGGTGGGACATCCTGTTTTATGATCACACCATATCCTTGTGGCAGGTCGAAGGGTAATGTCTGATTCGGTGGTGGCAACCCAGGGCCGACCAAAGCGAACCAGGGAGTGAAATTCGTATAAAAGCCATCACAGACCGGTACGATGACCTCAACGAAAACCTGTAACGGTCGATCCTTTATCGTGAAACTATACACGTCGATATCGGTTGATGGGTTGACCCAATCTGTTTTCAGCCAGGAATACACGGCGATTGATTGGGTGATAGATTTTCGCACCTGAAATGGTTGTTGTGCAGAGGAGTCGCGATGTTCTAAATATGGTACATGGGCAACGGTGGTCGGTACCAGAAAAAGGAATGAACAAAAGAAACCAAAATACAACAACCCCCTTCTTTTCATATGCTAACCTAACTGTCCTACCCTATATAAATATTTTTTTTCATATTTTTAATAGTAATAAACCCCCCTCTTTACGCAAAAAAGATATAGTCCGATTGATTTCTCAGGTAAGAATGATTGAGAGGAAGAATACCTATGTCTGAAATGAAAATTATGTGTCCGACATGCCGTCATCAATTCACTACCACAGGCGAACCGAATGAAAAGATCTATGTGACGTGCCCTTCGTGCAAAACCAATGGGACGTTTACCGTTCCAGCAGGAGTATGCGATCCGAATAAAATTGATAGTTTCACTAATCTTGACGATACCCGTTTTAAGAAACTACGAATTTTCAATGCAGTAATGGGTGTCATCCACATGATTCAAGGAATATTAATGCTGATCCTGAGTAATGCATTTACTCTTCCGCTGACGTATACGCACCCCGAGTACAATGCAGTAACAGAAACGATTTCCCCTGTCTCAGAGACCTTTCTTGATGTCCAAATCGGACCACTGGTCGCGTTGTTTCTTTTCATGTCTGCCACTGCGCATATTCTCCTGTCAACCGTTTTGTACGACTGGTATGTAAAAAACCTAAAAAATCATATCAACCCCGCTCGTTGGTATGAATACTCGTTCAGTGCATCGCTGATGATTTTCCTTATCGCGATGCTGGTTACCATCTATGATATTGGAACTTTACTGGCGTTGTTTACTTTAACTGCGGTCATGAACCTGATGGGCTTGATGATGGAGTTGCATAATCAAACGACCACAAAAACAAAATGGACGTCGTTTAACATTGGATGTATCGCAGGTTTTATCCCGTGGGTTGTTATCTTCATTCCCCTGGTCACTGCAGCATCTGTCCCGGATTTTGTTATCGCGATTTTTATCACGATTGCAGTGTTTTTCAATCTGTTTGCCATCAACATGTTTTTGCAGTATAAGAAAATCGGTAAATGGAAGGACTATCTGTATGGCGAACGCATGTATATCGTCCTAAGCCTTGTAGCGAAATCCGCTCTCGCTTGGCAGGTGTTTGCGGGTACTCTTCGACCAATGTAAAAGCCTTAAAAGCATTTCACAAAAAATAACTGATTACGGTGTGATATTACAGACCTCAGAGCCCTGGTCCGTACAGAGTTGAATCGTACATTCGATGATGTTGTATTTCTTCGAGAGATAATCATTTATTCTTGCGATACTGTCCTCTTGTTTCCCCTGAACTTTGCTTAGGTCGAACTGCATATGAGCAGAAAACACAAGCATGTCTGGGGTAATCGACCAGAGATGGATATTGTGGAGTTCTCGTATTTCTGAAAAATTCTTTTTCAAATCCTCTGAAATCATGTCGATGTTGAGGCCTTTTGGTGCTGTTTCCAGAAGAATCCGTGTCGAGTCTTTTAACACCCCCCACGCCCAGAACACGATAATTATCGAGATGCCGATGCTGACGATTGGATCGATGAAACTCCAGTTTGTGTACATTATCACGAGCGCAGCTATCACAATTCCGACAGAGGATATCGCATCAGCAAACATATGATAAAAGACGCCTCGTATGTTCAGGTCGTGTTTCTGTGCTCCCCTTAGGATAAGAATACTTGAAATGTTGACAATTAATCCTATGAATGCGATCAAGAGCATCTCGAGGCCAAGGATTTCGATGGGGCGGAGTAATCGAAGGATTGCCTCATAAATGATAAGTCCGACGAAAACAAGGAGGAATAATCCGTTGATAAACGCGGCAAGTACCTCAGCGCGGTATAAGCCAAATGTTTGATGATGGCAGGGGGGTTTCCGGGCGATAAATATCGCAGCAAGACCGATAATCAGTGCAAACGCATGGGTGAACATGTGTGCAGCATCGCTGAGTAAGGCCATACTGCTGGTCACATACCCTCCCACAAGTTCAGCCAACATTGCGATAAGGGTGATGGTCAGTGAGATCATGAGTTTTTTT
>JBAZLE010000071.1:0-10104 GCA_041650455.1 Thermoplasmatota archaeon
ACTTCGATCTTATCCCTGAAAAATCTGCCTTGCTCGTTATCGATATGCAGGATGAATTTGTCAAACCTCATTGGTCCCCTTATTGGGTTCCGGAGGCAACCAGGCGAGTACCCGCCATGAAACGCTTGATTGACCAGTGCCGGTCGAAGAATGTTCCTGTGATTTACACGGTGTATTCCAGAACGCACCGCTATCTGGATCGACCGAAAACATTGCCCCTCATGCCCAGTCGATTCCCTGATTTATCGATTGATCAATCATCATTTTTTGTGACAGGCACCGTATGGAATGAACTAGCCCCCCGGAACGATGAACTGGTAATCCATAAGTCATCGTATGGAGCGTTTTTTGAAACACCGTTAGAAACCATTTTGAAGAACCTTGGGAAAGATACAGTGATTATCAGTGGGACTCTCACGAACTTTTGCTGTTCGACTTCTGCGCGCCAAGCCTATGAACGAGGTTTCAAGGTCGTGTTTGGAAGTGATGTGACAGCAGCGCATTTTCCTTCGCATCATGAAATGGAGTTACAGGTGTTACGTCGTGGGTTCGCGAAGGTCATGTCCTTAGAACAACTCCTCGTTGCGCTCAAGAAATAAACGTTATTTTTATTTCTTACAAAACATTTAAATTCGGTCCTTCCATTGATACATATGGAGGGTACATCTCATGCGACAAAAACTCATCGGTCTTGCGATCTGTCTTCTCTTCTGTCTCAGTGGAAACATTGGAGTTATTTATGGGCATGCCACGATGTCCCCCTTTCTTAATAGAGGTTCTTCTGCCCCTATAGAGGACAGAAACGATTCGATTGTTGTCGTTATCGATATGCAGTTGTATCCCTGGATAAAAGAGAGATTTACTCGATATCTAACTGAAGTAAAAGAACGATTTCCCGTGGAGTTTTCCCTACTGAGTGTCCCTGGTCTGCGAAGCAGGACTCCCATCTCACCACCCGAACTAAGAGGACTCTTACAACATGAATATTTAATTAATGGAACCGTTGGAGCCTTGTTCGTCGGTCAAATTCCCTACGCGTTATGGGAACAAGGAGTTGGAGATAACAGTGGTCAGTTAAGTGTGTTCTACGAGGACTTGGATGGAATATTTGAGGATACGGATGGAGGCGGGTTGTACGATTACCATACCTTTGGTCCACACGAGGGCCCTGAGATTTGGGTCTGTTGGATGAGACCACCGATGCTTTGGCAAGCCTTCTTTATGAACCGATTTTTAGAAAAAACACACAGGTACTATACGGGTGCTACATCCACCACAACAAAGGCGTTTGTCGCCTGTCATGAAGACTATGATAATAATTTCTATGGGACCATCGGGGTCGTTCCTGTGTTACAAGACATCTATGGAGCCGTAAACGTAGATACTGATGGTGAGGGTAGTGATATCACCATTGCAGACGAGATATGGCGACAACTTCGAACACAGAACTATGAGATTTTCGATACCTGGCAGCATGCAAACTCGAAGTACCAAGCGTGGGATTCCGGCGGTTTTTCATCACTTCATGTCCTTGGTCTTTCTCATGGTGCACTGATGACGTTTCTCTATGGGTGTCATAGCGCGGACTTCTGGGCATCACCGGGAACAACACCGTTCAATATCAACATCGCGGTTTCCTATGTGTTTGGTCGTTCCATCGGTCAAGCAGCAAGTGGAACATCCTGGAGCTATGGAACCGAGTATAAATATTTGATTTATGAGGCCATGAGGGATGAGCAAGCATATCTTGGGAACGCCTGGTTTGCGATGGAATCCTTTGTCGAGACTGCCTCGTTTGTCGAGCAACGGTACCCCGATCGGGATCCCCATACAGAATGCGCGGGCAATACCCTTCTAGGGAACCCGTTTCTGTATGTGACGTATGACACAACAGATTTGGATAAAAATTATTTTTTTGCGTAAATCTTGTCCCTTTGTACAAAAAATTTAAAGATACCTTTTAATTCTCTCTTGTTACTAAACAATATAGAGAGCGTCATCTTGAAACCTCACCTATCCTCAACGAACCCCCTTAGTTGAGAATCGAGAAGGAGATCATGAACAAAATAGTCGGATGGATTATAGGAGTCATACTTGTTGCCGTCGTTTTTTCAGGTTGTATTCATCAAGCAGATGAAGCGTATCAAAAACACACCGAACTACTCACCATTGGTATCGGTGAAGATCCCCATGGGTTTTTCCCATGGATCGACAGCTATGATACGAATACCTTAGGGATCAATTTCAATATTTTTAATCCCTTAGTGGAATTTGATAACAGTTTTAAGCTCTTCCCCAAACTCGCAAAATCCTGGAATAACCCTGATAACTGCACCTGGAGGTTCTTCCTAAGAGACGATGTCACCTTCCATAACGGATATCCTTTTACCGCACATGATGTCAAATATACCATTGATTTTCTCAAAAAGAACAGTAGCCACGTCCTCTGGGATTTGCTCACCGAAATCAAAGAGGTTCGGGTTGTCAATGAGTATACCGTTGACTTCGAAACCTATGAGCCGGTTCCCATCCTGTTAAACAAGTTGACAAATATCCCCATGGTCTCCCAGAGGTATCAGCAGGAAACAACCGAGAACTGGCCAATCGGGACCGGAGCCTATAAACTTGAGGAGTACGTCCCTATGGATCACCTTACTTTAGTACGATTTGATGAGTATTTTCTGGGCAAGCCGGTGATACAAACAGTTATTTTACAGGTAATTCAAAAAAGCGAAGATAGAAAAAACGCGCTCATTGCGCACGAGATCGATATCATGGAACATGTCCCTGAGATGTACGTCAATGAGATCCTCAATTCCTCAGGGATTACAATAAAGAAAATCTCGAATCCGACCGTGTGGTATCTCGGGTTTAACTTCAGGGAGAACAGCAGCGATACTCTGTCTGGAACGAAAAATCCTTTCGCAGATGTACGGGTGAGGAAGGCGATGTACCATGCGATTGATGCGACCCGCATCATCAATATTTTGGGTCTCGCTGCAGAGCCTGCCTCACAATTCCTCTCCCCGTTAATCTTTGGGTATAACCCGTTGATAAAACGTTTACCGTATGATTTGAACCTCTCACGTCAACTTCTTACGGAGGCGGGATACGAACAGGGGTTTACTGTGACGTTGGTATGCCCAGAGAATTATACCGTACAAGTTGCGCTGTGTGAAGAGATCGTTCGACAGCTTTCCCAGGTCATCAACATCAGCATTAAACTCATTTCGAGCGAGGAGGAGTATTATACAAAATTATACATGGGGGAGTACCCGATATATTTTCTTGGATGGATCCCAGCGACAGGCGATGGCGGGGAGATCTTTGATTATCTCTTACGATCCGAGCATCATCCACTCGGTAGAGGATCGTACAACTTCGGGTATTATTCAAATCAAACCATAGACAACCTCACCTCACAAATCAGCTATACGATGAGTCAAAAAACCCGTAAGGATCTCATGCACGAGGGATTCAGGGTTGCCATGGATGATGTGGCTTGTATCCCGCTCTACATCAGTGTCTGTAATGTTGCGTTTCCCGAGTATCTTGTCTGGAACCCACGATCGGATCTGAACACACTTGTGGAAGAAATTACTGTTAAATAACGGAGGGAGCATACATAGTTGTTGGTGCAGCAGGGAATGAAGAAATTCCACAGCGTAAAATTAAAGATTTTTTTTCCACTTCTTCTGATCCTCCTTGTTGTGTTTCTTACCAGCTCCCTCGTGATCATCGACCGAGAGTCCAAAGCGGCGAAAGAGACCATTATTGATACTGCGCAATCGTTCTCTAGCCTTTCTACTGCTTCGGTGGTGAATGATTATCTTTTTTACTACGACTCTGGGTTTTACAAGTTTACGGAAATCATCGATAATCTAATGAAGCTGAACACGAACCTGTTGGAACTACAAATCGTTGATGTGAACGGAAAGATCCTCTTTGACTCAACCGAGATAGTAAACGGGAAATACGATGAAACCACCGACGGGGAGCGATTCTTAGAAAATGCGACATTGAGACAAGGCGCGGGAGACCCAACCTCATCCATCTTCCTTACTGAACAAACCAGACGTGTGGATATCATCCAACCCTACTTCGAGGAGATGGGACAACATGCGTATTCAGTACGATACATCTTTTCACTCTCAAGTTTAGATGCAATGACCGAAGAGTTGATTCTTACCATCTCTCTGTACTCAGGGATTTTTATCATCATTTCTTTTCTCCTGATATTTTTCCTCTTCAACTACTTCATTTCTGCACCGATCGGTGAACTGACCAAGGGGGCTCGTCAGATGAGCAGCGGTAACCTGGGATATGAGGTACAGATCAAATCGAAGGATGAAATTGGGGAGTTAGCGACCGCGTTTAACACGATGAGCGCAGATCTTAAACTCTCCAGAGACAATCTAGAACAATATAGCAAGAACCTTGAGAATCTCGTTGCGGAACGGACCAAAGAACTACAGGAGAAAACACAGCGGCTTGAGCAAAGCAATCAAGATTTAATGGCTGCTCGAGAGCAGCTCAGTGCGTTAAATAAAAATCTGGAGATACGGGTGCAAGAACGGACACAAGAGGTAGAAAAATTACTCAAGCAAAAAGATGAGTTCATCAACCAGCTTGGTCATGATTTGAAAAATCCCTTAGGTCCATTGATAAATTTAATCCCACTGCTTGAAGAAAAAGAAACCGATGCTGCGAAAAAAGAAATCCTTTCTGTGCTTCATCGCAATGCAGATTATATGAAAAATCTCGTGGTAAAGACACTTGAACTTGCGGTGTTGAACTCTCCGAACGCTCGATTCTCCATGGAACCCCTCAATTTATCTGAAGAGATTACTCACATCATCAGCAATAAAAAAATCCTGTTCGATGAGCATTACGTAAAAATCTCTAACACTATCGATCGGTCCTTGACCGTTAAGGCAGATCGCCTACGACTTGAAGAACTCCTCACGAACATCTTTGAAAATTCAGCGAAATACTGCCAAAAGGACTGCAAGATAACCATCGATGCAAAACAGACAAACGATTTTATCACGATATCCATCAAAGACAACGGTATCGGGATGACCAAGGAGGAAATCGACCGTATCTTCGATGAGTTCTACAAAGCAGATTCAGCGCGACATGATATTCAAAACACTGGGCTGGGCATGTCGATTTGTAAACGTATCGTGGAAAAGCACGGAGGACGGATTTGGGTCGAAAGCCCGGGTCCTGGGAAAGGTACCACGGTGTTCTTTACCTTACCTGTAGGTGTGACAACATAAAAGAAAATCTTTTCTCAATTTCATTTGAGTTGAGTCTCATCTGTTCACCCTGTGGAAATCCATATTAAAGCCTTCCTTGATATATTGTGAGAGGCAGAACGCGCCATGAAAAAAATCATGTTGGTGGATGATGAAAAAGATCAGATCTTTTTTATCAAAACATCGTTTGAAAATTTGTTTGGAACGGAATATACGATTATTCCAGCGGAAAGCGGTGAAAAATGCTTTGAACTCCTACAGAACAATGAACTCCCGCATCTGATCCTGCTTGATATCATGATGCCGAAGATGAACGGCTGGGAAGTCTTCGACCGTTTACGTGCAAATCCAGTATGGAAGGATATCCCCATCATCTTTCTCACCGCCCGCACCGATGAATTTGCAGAGCAAGCCGGTGCTCTTATTGCAGATGACTACATCAAAAAACCTATCGAAATAAAAGAGTTAAAAACACGCATCGATAACGTATTACAGAAAGCAAAAAAACACTAGCATACAACAGATCTCATAGTTCACTTTTCAGAAATCTCGAGGTGAGTTCTCAGGAACCTTATATTTTTTCAGGCAGGATATTTGACTTGAACACTTCTGTGACATACAGGTAATCATAATTCGCGATATCATCAGGGAATTTTTTTCGAAGGTCCTCCATAACCCGATAAAAATGCTCAAAGTTCGTCGCATAGAGCGTGATTTCCAAATCATACCCACCAATCGCTTTGTGAATCTCCCAGAGAAAGGGATTGTCGCTGAGATAGGTGATGATCTGGTTCTTTTTGTTATAATCTCGGAGGGACAAATTCACGATGAACTCACGTAACCCAAGTTTATTGATGTCCATCGTTATGGAATACCGTTGAATCACACCGGATTTTATGAGTTTTGTAATCCGAGAATGAATGGTGACCGTTGATACATTGATCTTGCTTGCGATTTCAACACTATTAATCCGGGTGTTTTTTGCTAGTAAGTTTAGTATCTTGTAGTCGACGACATCGATATCAACGGTTTGTCCGTTATCCCGGTATTCATAGGCTCGTTCATGGGTTGTCGCCAGTTCATTGAGCAACAGGGAATGTTTGTATCCAAATGATTCGTAAAGCTGAGAAAAAAATATTTCTTTGAAGTAATACCGATAATGTCGTAAGGTGTCTTCATAAAACGCATAAAAATAATTCGGGGATTTGACTAAAATGGTAATGATTAAATCGTATCGTCCCTTCGTCGATGCGATGCTCCAGGTGTTGTTATGGTTGACAAAATGAGCGATGATTTCCTTCTCTTTGTCAGGTGAGGCATATTGTAAGACGATATAGAGGCGGTAGACGGAGAATCCCAGTTTAAAGACATCGACCATCGTATTAAAATTTTTTATGATTCCTTTCATCTGCAAGCGTTTGATACGGTATTCCACCACGCTTTTTTGAAGCCCGACTTTTTTTGCCACTGATGAGAGCGATTGTCTCGAGTTTAGAAAGAGATGATATAAGATTTTATGATCCTTGGAATCTAATTCTCGCACAATAAAAACCATCGTTTATAGGGCTAATAAATTTTTCCAATCGTTTCTCCTCTAAGAAAAACAGCATAAAAACAAAATAGTCGGAGAAGAAGAATGATCTTTTGCTTTATTCATCAGAGTATTTCTCATACCTTGAGTTCCTCGCCGGTGATGTTTCCATTTGTACATACGATTCCCTGGCCTTACCCTCTCACAGTGCATCATCACAAGCGTCCCCTGCGAGATCGCCCCAAGCTCTCTTGACCGCAGGAACCGATACTTTGCTCGCAATCCTTTGGGGTTGAACTCCCGATAGAGAACATCCCTCGTAATGATTGGACCGGCCTGCCTCTGTATTGCATCCTTGCTTCAGATACTTCCGCCCTTGTTCGTGGTCAAGAGTTTATCATAACTATCTCATACGTACTACAAAAACCAATATCGGTTATCTCATCGGTAAGATTCACCGCGGATTTTTCCTGGTTCGCTTCTGTTTTCTTTGCTATCCAAAGAGTATTAATATCTGTCGCATTATAAATATACGTGATGAAAGCATGCATCAGTATCGCCCTTTGTTTTTTTCTCCTCCTTTCCACATCGTCTCCATCAGGGATGAGATATGAGATAGTCAATGACTCTTCTTCGGAACTCTGTTTTCAGCGATCCATAAGAAATCCCGTTGCCGATGCCGTCGTTGTGTCTGCAAGTGATCCCTATTATAGTCTTCTGAGCACCAGCGTTGCGTGTTGGTATGAGAACACGACTAACACATCCGGGCTTCTTCCCTTGTTTGTGCATCATGATGGGCGTCTCACAAATGCGCAGTCACGATTCCTCGAGACGTATTTTCCCTCCCCGAATCATACGCTTTTGGTTCTTGGGGAACCTCTGGAAACCTCATATCAATCGACTGAGATTCTTGGATCCGCTCCTTCAGTGGCGGTTGCCCTTGCCACCTTTGTGTATCATACGGCACCAGCTGTTCTTATCCTGCCATATGGTACGACGGATGCATATCAACTCAGTCTCCTTGCAGCTCCGCTGGCAAGTTATCTGAACATCCCGATGCTTATCTATGATGATAATGAACCCGAACTTCAAACCGTATGTACGCAGCTTCACATCACCGAAGCGTATCTTGTTGGGAATATCAGTCTGACTCTTGCGAATGTCACTCTTACCTCATTGATGAATGAAGCAATAATCGCTGATACGATTTTAACCGTGGTCAAAAACCAATTTGGTTCCATCAACTATCTCGCTATGACCAATCCCGCTGATGTGGTGCCACCTGCAGTAAGGAACACGACGATACAGTCCTATTCCAACATTCTCATCAATAGAAAACTCATCATTCTCGGCAAAGAATTTAACCTTGTTGGGAATGATACAGAAACGTTGTTCTTTCCCAGTCCTCCGGGTCTGGCGCATATGAAAATCTCGGTAGAACTCTTTCCTGAACCGGGGTCAATATTCAATCGCTTCTTTCTGTTCGATCCTTTTGTTTTTTTGACGCTTACCGATGCCCAGGGACAGGTGCTTGCCTATGGGAACAGCATGGGTTTTGATATCGGAAAAACGTTTGTCGAGACCATCAGTTGTCATGCCTCGGGTTACTACGTTCTTCAAATGAAAGTCTATCATGGGCTGAAAGGCGGTTTTTTTGTTCAACGAGGCCTGTCCTGGGTCAAGGGAAATTTCACTGTTACCATGAACTTCTCGTCTCTTGACTCTCCGCATTATGCCTCCATTCCAAAACTCTCCAGTCTTGCGCCGTACCTTACTGCAGCGCATGGTGGTCTTCTTATTGCGAATTCCTCCTGGGAGCTTACTGATGACGCGTATGTATCTGCTGCTTATGGGTCCGGGACTGGTCCATGGTATAATGAATCTCTGCATCCCTTTACAAATTCGAAGGTCAACAAAACCGTTGAGCAACTCAGAGGCACATTGGAGTGCCTGCGGAATCATGATTTATTGTCTGGGTATCTGAATGGACCTGCCTGGCTTGCGCTTCTTGCGGATACGACGATGATCCCGATGTATTACTATGGTCCGTCTCAAGAGGGCATCCCGGATCGAGGGTTACCGTCTGATAACCCGTACACGCTGAACCAGAGTCTTTCTGTGGGGCGTCTCATCGGCTGGGATGTCCAGGATGTCAGTGTGTTGCTGGCTCGGACGTTTTTTTATGAGGCTCTCTGTGGTGCACCGGAAGATCCAGACGAGTGGCATTCGCGTTTCCATTTCATGTTCGGGGAGGGGTACGGTGAGACGGGTGGGATGTTCCATCAGATCCCCTACGCCAGAGAAATCAGGCAGTACGGGTTTATCACGAAAGTCTACGGGGATCTTCGCAACAGTCGACAGATAGCGGAGCGGTTGCAGATCTTCACGGGTGCGAATTATCTTGAATATCTGGGCCATGGGGATTGGTTTTGGTTTCCCGCGTCGCTCTATGGGTTGGACAGCTATTCGAAAGCCTTTGATGTCGCTCATGTGAAACACTGGGTGTTTGAAAAACCAAGTGTGTTCCTCTCCTCTGCATGTTTGATGGGGCGGACCGATGGTCTTCCCCCGGAGATGACTATCGGCCTTGCCCTGCTTCATGCAGGATGTAATGGATTTATTGGGGCGACACGAGAGACGGGGCAAGAGTCTGGGCTGTCGAAGCTAGAAAACCATTTGATTGTGGACAACTGGAGTCTTGGTGAGGCGTTACGTGGTGAAAAACGCATTGATACCGAACTGCCGACCTTTTATGTTCGTGTGTTGTATGGTGATCCTGCGTTTAACCCCTATGAACCACAGCATGGGTTCAGTAATCAGGGACGGCCTGTGTTTTTACTGCAATAACAAGGTCTTTTCGAGTGTGGGGAGGAAAGGCGGACGTAAAATTACTCGAGGGATCATGTTGGTGAGGCGAAGGAGGAAAAGATGGAAAAATATACCACACGTCCTCATATTTTACGTCCCCAATTAACAATTGTTAATTCTAATTTATATTACTTTCGCTTTTCTAGTTCAAAGATACATTTTTCCAAAGAAATCTGGCATTTTATATGGAACAACAAAGACTCTCATCCCACCAGATAAAAAGAAACACGTATCATTCTATTGCCCATCGGATCAACAAAGCACAAGCACAGGTAAACGAACTAGCATGATTTCCTTGTATCTTTTTTTTTTCGCTCCGGTCAACTTTCGTCTCCCGGTCCCTTATCCCTATTTTTCGACTATGCGAAAAGAGGTCGTGATCGGTACCGATTGCCGAAGCATCGCGGACACAGGGCAATATTTCTGCTGGGAAAGCTCAATAGC
>JBAZLE010000072.1:0-10012 GCA_041650455.1 Thermoplasmatota archaeon
AGATGGCAGATTCTTCATCGATCCTTGTATATCTACCATTTTCAACCGTTAAAAACTCTGCTTTATATTGATAGGTTTTTCCTTTTTCGAGGGTGGTTTGATGATTCCCGTTTTCATAGGCATTACGAGTGAGGTAGAGATTCCCGGTATCCGCCTCGAGCCCAGGTAATTTGATGTTCTGTTTTGCGAATACTTTGATTTGGGTTCCATCATCGGAGCCCTCAGAGATGCCCTGGTTCGAATCTAAGAGGATCCCATGGGCTTTCCCGGTGGTTGTATCACCGAGGCACACCCATGCTTTCGGTCCAAGGTCGATATCGTCTTGTGTGGAAAGCACTAACTCACGTTCGGTACTCTCCGGGTTCTGCGGAACAGAGAACTCTCGGACCGTATTGTCCTCTGTGGAGATGTACACCGTTGGTAAAATTTCCCCCACATTCATTTTCTCTATCGATGCACTCCTGGCTTTAATAGAAGTGATTCCTGCGTAGACTCCATCCAGTGTCGATGGTTCATCGATAGTGACTGATGTTAATATCTCGTGATACGCATTGATATAGATTCTTTTTGCACTCATCGGGCAATAGTAATAGGTATAAATGTTGTCCGATCGGACGTCTCCACGAGGGGCGGTGCATTCTAATCGCACGCGCACCATGAGGTTTCCTTCCACCAACACTGTTTTTGTCGTCTCGGTCGACCAGGCGGTGCCCACATAGTCAGGTTCCCCGTTGACACCATAGCGGAAATCAAAGCTCCCGCACTGATCTAGGTTATAGGTCTCAACTGCGGTAGAATTTGGTTTGAATTTAATGGCAAACAGGGCGATGGGGTTTCCGAGCAGTTGGCCTCTCTGCACCACGGCGTAAATGACCTCTGCTTCCTGCCTGATGCCATAGTAATCAAAGTCGATTTTTTGTCCAGGGATCGGTTCATAAAAATAATGGGTATCCTCGACAGCCACACGCTTTGGGTACTGGGGAAGATCGGTTTCTTTTGAATCGTACAGGACATAGTATTTTTCTTTTCCGGTTGCTTCTTGCGGGATTAAAAACACGAGGCTGCAGGATTTCATGTGCGTCTCATCAAAATGCTCCAAGTCATAGATCTGTGATTCGATTTCCTGTAGATCGGATCCATCATCCATTCCGATGCGAATGGAATGCCTCGTCTCGTTGGTCCCCCAGCAGGGGTTCGCAAACGTGATTCGCATATCGATTGGGTAGTACTTCGCGGTCTCATTGCTTGTGTCAAATGGTATCGTAAGCTCCTGTCGATAGGGGAGGGTGTCGATGTCGGTTTTCCGGTACTCCCCTGCGGTTGCGACCGGCACAGCAACAGAAGAGAAGAGCAGTAGAGCGACTGCGATTCTGAGCCATTCCTGTTGAAGTGTCGAGCTCATAGTGATATAATAGTATTATAATCTATTTATATAAATATTCTTTTTAAGTAGGATACGGAGGAAAAGACCTAACCTGCGAGAAAAAATCACACACAACCGGACCCGGTCTTTCCCTTCATGAGACGACCACTTCCGGTCTACGGGGTGATCACCATCTCTGATTTCATCAAAATCGAGACGATCTCCGTCATATCGACGATCCGACCGATTACGACGTTCTTTTCAATCTCATAAAAACCAATACAGGTTTGGCAGGCGACTAAATTGACCCCGGCCTTGGACAGACCAGTCAACGCATCAAGAACCATTGATTTGTCGGTCAATAAATGCACCGCGGAGTTATAAAAAATAATCGTATCCGGTTTTTTCGCAGACGCCCATAGTTTCCGCAGGAACGACCCGGTCATTGTTTTCCCTAATTCATCACTTCCTCTTCCGAGCGACTCGCTTTGTAAAATCACGGTTGTTCTGGTCATGAATCTACCTCAAATTATGCTCGTAAAACCTCGTGAGAACTTAAATCTTCTCTGTACCAAAAACTTTTAGTCTCCCCTTCCATACCGTGCATACAAACCTATGAATAGAACAACGATGCTGCTGCTTGGGTTCCTTCCTTTTTTGTATCTGTCCTCTTTTTTTCTCATATCAGCAGCGAGTGTAGACATCACAGCTCACCTTGTGTATGTTGGTGGAAGTGGAGAAGGAAATTATTCACAGATTCAAGATGCATTAGATATGGTCGCTCCTGGTGGAACCGTCTATGTTTTTCCTGGTACCTACCATGAAAACCTAAGAATTACTACCCCGATTCATCTCATCGGTGATGATAAAAACACAACAGTCATCGATGGGCAGAACAAAGAATTTGTTATCATCCTTGAGGCGGGCAATAGCACTCTTTCTGGTTTTATGATTACCCATAGTGAACTGAAATTCCCCTTCGCAGGTGTATACGTCTGCTCAAATCAGAACACGATTTCAAATAATATCATCACTGATAATTACTATGGCATGCAACTAGGATATTCAGCAAGCTACAACCTTATTGTTAATAACTCGATTTATCACAATCGACAATGTGGGATTTATTTTAACCACGCGTCACACAACAGACTCATCGGAAACACTGTTTTCGATCATCAGGTGAATGGATTCGGGTTGTACGAGTTTTCGAATAACAACAGCATTCTGGAAAATACATTTTCAGGGAACAGGGATACTGGTGTCAATATCCGTGAATCCTACGATAACCTCGTGGCGAATAATCGTTTCATCCAAGGTCATGTCGCGTTGCATAAACCTGCTCCGGAGTATCATTCTCTTGCACAAGACAATCTCTTTAGCGACAATGTCGTATCCGTGGAGGAGGAACGCGATGCGTTTGTTCTCACGGTTGTTATCTTTGATGTCTTAGTGTTTTCTGTCTTTCTTGCGTTCAGAAAATTCATGATTTAATCGTAATTATTTTGTAATCCCTGGTTACAAACCTTTTTTGTAGAAGAATACCGCTCCCGTCATGATAAAAACGAACAGAACAAGCAGCAGAACAACGTAGATCAGGGTGTATGCGATGTACCGGTCGATCAGAAGAATGAACAGGGAATAGATAAGAAGGACTCCGATGCCCATAAAACCGAAAAGACGAGCAGATGGTCTTTTTTTGAGGAGTTTCATACATGCAACAATCAGCAAAACTCCCGAAAGAAACAAGGCGAATGCCAATGTAAATGAGTTGATGACGTACCTCGTTGAATAGCTCCAAATGATTCCTTGGTATGCCGTGTTGAGAGCAACCATCGAAGCAAAGAGTGATACGCTTGCGATTGCAAGATAAAGTGAATACACTAACAGTGTTTTTTTTTCAGCGAGAAAAACACCTGCTTGCTTAGGCCCCTGGTTTTTCTCCATTGTTTGTCTTCTCCAATAGGTGATGTTGGGATATATAGGTCATCGTGTTTGAGGATTTAAATGATGTATTCCTTGTTCTACTGATAAGGTTTTTTAAATCAGCAATCGTATCAATATCACTCCAGACGGGTAGAGTACCTACAGAGCGATGCGCTTGTGTTATTTTCATCAACGTCTCTTGAAAAACTAGAGGACTCCCCCACGTAATATCATCAAAAACACTTGGGGTAAATGTTGTCGTTCGAAACCCGATGAGATAATAGCCTCCGTCAATCGCAGGGCCAAGCACCACCTCTTTGGTTTCCAGAAGCGCGAATGCTTGTTTGATATACTCTCCAGGAAGGTCTGGGCTGTCGCTACCAAGAAGAATGGCTTTCTCATATCCTTTTGTGAACACATCGATAAAACCCTGTTTCATCCGCTCCCCAAGATTCTTCCCGATTTGTGGTAGAGATTGGGAAGTTAATCCCAGCCAATTCTGAAACTTCTCCCGGGAGTCAGGTGGATAAAAACAGATGTAGAACGGGATATTAATTTTTTTTATCATCGCCAGTGCATCTTGAACAAAACAACGGTAGAGTTCTTGAACGACCTCTTCTTGGAGATCTCTGGAAAGTCTTAGTTTCACTTTTCCTTTTTCCGGATATTTCACGAACAGCAAGATGCAAAGGCCTTCGTTCTGTGTCATCGTTGTGCCGCCTTCGTCTGTTGAGCATCAAGTGCCTCTTCGAAGAGTTGGAGAACATCTATGATTTGAACATCGGTAGATGTTTTTTTGAACTCTTCATAGCAGGTCAGACAGTCACATGCGAGGACTGGTGCCTTGGTTTGAATCGCTGCAAGGTAGGCAGATCGACGCATCGTATTTGCTGGGTCACAACCATGGTTCCATTGATAACAGCAGCTAGATGATTGATCGATGGAAGGTGCCGTTAGTTCACCAAAACGTGATGCTGCTTGCTGTGCTGCTTGCCCTTGTGGTGAATGTGCAGGGAATCGGCAGGAGTGATGGACCGTTATCTTTTCCCTAATTCTTTTTGAAGGGTACTTATCCGGAAAACGTAATACGTATTGCGTGACACTGAGGACCTCAACATCCAGCTTTTGCGTTTTTTTTATCGTTTCAATCGCTTCAAAACATTCAGCGCATGCAGTGATAATGATTCGAGGGTCACAGGCTTTGATTTTCTGATAGAGGAGTTCTGCGCACGCATCTGCTTGGTCAAACTCACCCTGCAGCAGGTGTGGCGCACCGCAACAAGTAGTAACACCACCAAGCACGGTATACGAACAACCCAGATGATTAAGCAATCGAAGTGTTCGTCGCATGGTTCTGGTTGAATACAGATAGCATCCTGGATAGAAGAGCACATCTGCTCTCCTCTCTGGAGTTGTCTCCATAAGTGAGGAGAGATCCCTGTTTGTGAGTTTTTTCAATCTGATGAACAGCTGTTGCGTAATTTTTCTTATACCGGTCTGCTGTGGTCCTTTGATGAAGAGATACCGTTTGTAGCTCCATGGTTTTTTTCCTTTTATTTTGTATTTGATATATCGCATCATAAGGTCTCTACGGATGTCCTTCGGGCAGACTGGAACGCATTTTCCACATTGCGTACAATGAAACGTGAATTCTTTGATGTTCAAAGGGACAGGTTGTCCTTCTTGTGATGCGACATTCAGGTCATGGACTGAGACTGTTTCCTTTGTCACCGGACAGATGTCCATGCATCTGTTACATTCGATACAACGCCCGAGATATTCAGAGATCGTCTCTTGCAAGAACATCTTTGTTGGTATCAAATTCTTTCTTTTTTCAGTCTGTTTTTTCATGCGCGGGTCTGATTTTTTTTATCTATTCTTTTTTCCGTCTGTCTTGTTTTTCTTGATTTTTTCTTTTTTCATTCAGCTTTCGTCGTGAGTACCACATGAGCAACCCCAGGGTAAGACAAGTGAGTAATATTACAGCGAGTAATTCCCAGGGGATACGCCTTTGGGTGAGACCTTGGGTAAGAGCATCGGTGCCTACTACCACGATGATGGTCCCAGGAAGCATGCAGAGCCATGACCAGAACACATAGGTTTTAAATGGTACTTTGGTCAAACCAAACCCGTAATTGAGTAACGTGAAGGGAAAAAGCGGGATGAGTCTGGTCACCCCAACGATCATCATCCCCTGTTCCTCGGTTAGTTCATCCAGTCGTTTCATGGTTTTATTTTTTAAAAGCCAACGAGCAACAGTATCACGAGCAAAATACCGGGCAATCAGGAAACAAAGGCTGGCACCAACCGTTGATGAGATACTAATTAGGATAACTCCGATGAAGGAGCCAAAGAGGCCACCAGCGATTACCCCGAAGATTGTTCCAGGAATTGTTGCGATCACTGATCCAAGATAGATGAAAAAGAACGCAACCGGTCCCCAGATTCCCAATGATTGAATCCAGTTCTGTAATTTCTCGATGTCCTGTCCAAATCCATACAGGTTCATGACGAGAAAGAGGATGAGGATGCCGCTGATGAGGATGACGGGTTTCCACCAATCGTTTGGTCGTTCATTTTTTTGATTGTTTTCGTTCATATCATCCGTATGTTCCTTTCGTTAGACAAGCGCGCCCCCACAGGAGGAGCCATGTCCGGCGGTACATCCAAAACAATGGTCTGCGGTTGCAATTTTTCGTCTGGATAACACAGCATGGTCAAATTGTTGGATAGTGCGGGGCACTTTTGAAGTGACTGGCAGTCCAGCAGCAAGGTTAAAATCACAGTCATAGAGGGTCCCATCCCATGCGATGTTGATTTGGTGACGGCACATTAAGGAAGGGATTGTTTCTGGGTTGAATGCGTCCTTCAATAATTTCACATATTGTGGTTTTTTCTCTTGTAATACATCAAGAAATCGTCCGAGTGGCATATTCGTCAGCGTAATCAGTCTCGTGAACTGGATGCCGTAGTGGTCAGCAAGGTATTTTCTGTAGTCGTTTTCAAGGGTTTTTTGTTCTGGTGGCAAGACTGGTTCAAGGGGGTTGAACACCAACGTGAGCGGATAACCTGGTGATGTCCCGTATCCTATTTTGTTTAACAATTGCAGTGATTCGATGCTTTTTTCGAATACACCTTGTCCCCGTTGCAACCTTACTTCCTCTTCAAGGTAACAAGGAAGGGATGCGACGAGTTCAATGCCTAATTCTTTATAGAGGTTGAGAAAGTGTTTGTAACGAGGATTTAACAGGATAGTTAGATTCGTACGTAGTTGTACCCGATGCTGTTGTTTTACCAAACCTCGGAGAAATTTTTCTAAATGGAGATGTAGCTCTGGCGCTCCACCTGTAATATCGATAAAAACTCGTGGGAGGGTTGCAGTCACCGCAAGGATATGTTGCATGGTCTGCCAGCTCATCTGTTCAGTTCGTGTCGGAGACGCGTCTACATGACAATGCTTGCAGGTCTGATTGCAGATAAACCCAAGATTTATCTGAATCGTACTTAGGTCAAGACAATGCAATGGTTGATGGGTGGCATCGATGATTCGTTGCTCGAACTGCGTGTTCTTCTCAGCTGTCATTTTGAATTACCTCTTCTGAGAATTTTGTGATGGGAATTGCCTTAGGCTATTTATCCATTTGGATGCAACCCTTGGGTGCTGTTCTCCCTACTTTATTGTTTGCCAGGGGTAGAATTTGGCAAGTTTTTCTGCAGGCATGCCACACCAATACAAAAAAATGATGAGCGTGTCTCTCAAGCTTGCGTAGATTACCCCTTCTTGTTTCCATCGTCGATCCGAGGTTACAACTGAAGTAGACAGAATGATGATTTTTCCCTTTTCTTTGTAAATCCGACGCATCAGTTCCACATCCTCCATTAAGGGAATATCCTTGTAGCCCCCGATGGCATCAAAATAGGATTTCCTTATAAAATGAACTTGATCACCGTAGGGGGCCCGGGTGAGTCGAGATCGGAGGGTAGAGGACATCGCAATCATTCGAAGCAATAGATTATTGGATTGGATGCGAAGCGTAAATGCGCCTCCTACGTACTGATCGTCTTCCAAGGTTTTGTTAATCAACGACAGTCCGTTTGAAGGGAGAACGGTATCCACATGAAGAAAAACCAGGATGTCACCGTTCGCATGCGCTGCACCTTCGTTCATCTGACGCCCACGTCCCTGCGGGCATGTGTATTTACCAATGGTGTCCTCAGAAATCACCTGAAGGGTATCTCGGGTTGAGCTTCCATCGACGACAATAATCTCAAACGGTTGGTCAGTCTGAAGCTGTCGTACTCTTTCCAACTGCTCGTTAATCAGCTTTGTTTCATGCAGCACGGGGATGATGATGGAAAACCGATAGTGGACTGGCACGGGTTTCCCTTACACGGTCTCTAGAATCTTTAACAAAAACTTATAGAATTTTTCAACGGTGCTAATAGAAACGTGTTCCTCTGGTGAATGTGGGTTTTTAATGGTTGGTCCAATGGAAATCATGTCCATGCCAGGGAATTTTTCCCCGATGATACCGCACTCAAGACCGGCATGGATCGCCTCGATCTTCGGCTCTGTTTTAAACATGTCTTTGAATATCTTCTTTGACAAGGCAAGGATCTTCGATTGTAGGTCTGGTTTCCACCCAGGATACGGCGTCCCCTCAGACACCTTCGCATTCGCAAGGACCGCGATTGCTTTGATACGGTCCCGCATATCCTGGAGAGCGGATTTCATCGGACTACGAGAGCTCATCCCGATAAGGATCGCATTTTCTTTGACAGAGATGGTAGCAAGATTCGTCGAGGTATTGACCAGGGTCTTGATGTCGTAGTTCATTTGATGCACCCCATGTGGGAGTCCATGCAAGAGGTTCAACAGGTTCCATTGTGAGGTTTTCTCCAAAGCGTTCTTGGATGGTTCAGTGCTTGTTATCTCGACTTTGAAGTTCGGGTCGATAGGTTTGATTTCCTCGTAAATTTCTTTTTCTTCTGCTTTGATATCCGTAACAAAAGCGTTTTTGTTCTTCTTTTGGATGCTTACTTTCACGTAAGCTTCTCGAGGGATGGCGTTATGCTTGTCCCCACCTTTGATATCGAAGAGGAAAAACTCATGGTTCTGCGATGCTTTCCAAAGCAATCGCGTCAGAATCTTGATGGCATTGCCTCGTTGCTCATGGATATCAACCCCGGAATGACCCCCGCGCAAGCCTGAGACTTTTACCAGGAGTGATTCATCACCAGGGGTGGGTTGCATCTGAATCGGAAGCTCGATGGACGAGTCGCCTCCCCCTGCGCATCCGACGGTGAGGACCCCAAAATCCTCGCTATCCAAATTCAACATGATCTTCCCGGTCAGCATGTCTGATTTCATGGCAAACGCACCTGTCAGACCGGTTTCTTCGTCCACGGTGAATAACGCCTCGATCGGTCCATGCTTCACCGTCTTGTCCTCCAAGATTGCAAGACTAATCGCAAGACCAATCCCGTTGTCTGCCCCTAGGGTCGTGCCGTTCGCAGTCAATAAGTCTCCGTCGATCTTCAGTTGGATTGGATCGTTTGAAAAATCGAATGTCACGTCGCTGTTCTTCTCACAGACCATGTCCATGTGTCCCTGCAGGATGACGGTTGGTGTGTGTTGCATCCCGGAGGTCGCAGGCTTATGCACCACGACGTTCCCTACCTGGTCAACTTTCATCTTAAGTCCTTGGTTGTGTGCAAAATTCACAATATAGTCTCTGATTTTTTCTTCGTGTTTTGAGCAGCGTGGGATTTTCCTAATCTCATCAAAATGTTTCCATACAAGTTTTGGTTCTAAATTCTCAATACCTGGCATATGATGCCTCCCGTTTCCTATGAACCGGTAACATCACCACCCATAAAAAAGGTTTGCCACTCAACAAGAACAGATGAGTTCTTCTCTCTTATGAGGAGACGGAGAATGCCTCCGGGTCTTTTTTCAAATACGGCAGGCCTGATCTGTCGCTGACCTGCACATGGTACCCTTGCGGTAGCGTCGTCGGAGTCCCACTTTTCGGTGGTTTCTTGCTGAAGAAATAAATGAGTTGGTTTTTCCCGTTTTTCAGATGAACCAACTTTGAATACAAGGTGTACAGCCCATAGATATATTCCGTTTTCGTTTCTGTCTCAGACGGCAGGATCGCTGTGGAGAGGTGTCTGAAATACTCCGTGACACTCGACATGAGCAGATACATCAGTAGATCCACAAGGACGGTGAACACGAGAAACCCCATGGTTTTCTCCCCCGTCATGAACATGTACAACCCCACTCTGATGACCGCGTAGAAAAGAAACACGAATGCAAAGAGTCTTCCCCCTTGTTTTCGTTTCAAAAACCCATACGGGATGATACTTAACGAGAGCAACACAACGACAAGGTCTCCCCACCAAACGAGCGTAGGGATGGAAAATGACAGCAACTCTGTGAAATACTCCCGATTGAGAAGGAAAACATACCCCTGGTACGCGAGGTAAGCAACATCAAGAAGGATAACGGATGCGATGAATACCAGGATTCCGACGGGGGTGCCCTTCCTTTTGTTCATGAAAAAAATAAATACAGGAGTGAGATTTATATTTTTCCACCCTAATCAAATTATCCTTTCTTCGGTCTTTGAATCGTCGTTTTGTGAAACATCAGCGCTCGCTCCGCCTTGACCGTAAGAGTTTATATAATCCTGCGCTGTTTACCAGAAAAACGGAGGC
>JBAZLE010000073.1:0-9963 GCA_041650455.1 Thermoplasmatota archaeon
GGAGCCGAACCATAATGGTGGTCAGCTAGCATTTGGGCTTGATGGATATTTGTACATCGGCGTGGGAGATGGTGGTGGTGCTGGCGATCAACATGGAGTCATCGGGAATGGACAAAATATCAGCACATTACTTGGGAAAATTCTTCGGATTGATGTTGATACGGGTACACCTTACGCGATTCCATCAGATAATCCCTTTGTCGGAACCGAAGGTCTTGACGAAATTTATGCGTATGGGTTTCGAAACCCCTATCGGTTTTCTTTTGACCAGCTCACCGGAGCGCTCTATGTCGCCGATGTCGGGCAGGATGAGTGGGAGGAAATCGATCTTGTGGAAAATGGTGGGAACTATGGCTGGAGAATCCTTGAAGGAACACATTTGTATGATCCAGAGTTAGCAGAGTATCTCAACATCAGCATCGACACATTGAAACCCCCGATCCATGAATACAGCCATAATGTTGGCCGATCTATTATCGGTGGATACGTCTATCGTGGTACTCAATCATCGAGTCTTGTTGGCTTATATGTGTTCGGCGACTGGAGCACTGGGTTTTTGAAGCCCGATGGGAAATTATACTATCTTTCAGAAAAAGAGCCAGGGACATGGGAACGAATAGAATTCTCCTTCCAAAACGAGAAACCATTGAACCGCTTCATCTTCGGTTTCGGGGAAGACGAATCAGGGGAGATTTACGTGGTGACGACACGTATCATCGGGTCCCTTTTACGATCCGGTGAGATATGGCATCTCATAGTCGAATAGGTGGATGAAAACATGAAATATGGAAAATACGTAATCGTTGGACTTGTGCTTCTCATCTTTTCTTCGATGGTAAGCATGCAGGCAGCTGCCCATAATCCAGGGTATATGAAACTGGCGTATGAACCAGATACCTTACAAGTATCGATTCTGCATTTTTCTTTTGCCCCAAAAATACATTATGTCTACAAGGTGGACATTGAAAAAAACGGGGTTTTATATTCGACAGAATCATACACAAGCCAACCAAGGTTCCTCTTTTTCCGGTATTCCTATGATGTAACAGCGACTACCGGTTCTGAGTTATCGGTGACTGCCTATTGTAGTCTGTTTGGAAAGATTACCCGGTCAACCACCGTGTAACGAACAAGGGGAAAAATCAGATTGACGCAGGATTCTCTTCAGGTACGGTGTACTTTTTACTTGCATAAAGGAACCCAAAACAGACTCCCTCATGTGCCTTGCTTTTTTGATGATGTACGGTATGGGCGCGCAAAACCCGTTTGAGATAGTTACTTTTCGGCCGGTATTTTATTTTTACACGCCGGTGGAAGAAGACATCATGCACCAAGAAATAGCCTGCCCCATACATGGCAACACCGATGCCAAGGAACAACCGGATGTCAAAGCCTCCGAAAAAACCCGTGAAAATAAGAATGATGGAAATCCCGGCAAAAAACAAGCCAAACACATCGTTTTTTTCAAATCGTTTTCCCGTATACCGATGATGGTCCTCGTGGAGGAACCATCCAAACCCATGCATGACATATTTATGAAGGAACCATGCGACAAGTTCCATGAAGAGAAAGGTAAGGATCATACTGCTCACATATAAGATGACAATGAATGGTTCAGGCATAACGAATCGTAACCAGCCTAAAATGATACTCTATTAAATAGTTTTTGCTCCTTCAGAAGGAAAAATCGGCATGATAAATATTATATACATAGTTATATAATATATTTTCACTTCTTGATCGTGTCTTAGAGAAAAGGATCTTTCATGGAAAAAAAAATCACAATCGGGGTTCTTCTGCTTGTTATTCTTATCATCGGTAACATCAGCATCGGAAGTGCTCTTGTTTTTTTTATCCAGGACATCCGGGAGCCACAAATCGACGTGGCGTTGAATCTCTTACAGGTTACAACTGATGAGATGAAATTTACTGCACAAATCACAATGAGGAATGACAATCGATTTGACTTCCTAATGAAAGATGTCAGAATCATCGGAAAAACACCCAAGGGGGAGACGATTCTAGATGTCCAATTCACTGGAGGGAAAATCGCAGCACATCAACAACGAATTGTCACCACCAATGAGACTGTGTCGTTTACCGGGGATCTTTCCTCGAAGGTTTACGTCTCCCTACAAGGGATATTTGGAGTGAATCTCGCAGGGATTTTTGAGAAAACTATACCCGTCCAGATCAACATCACTACGTCGTTTCAAGACCTTTTGAATAACATCTCAATCCCTCGACTCAGCCTGCTTGCAGAGATCACAGATATAACTGAGGACGGCGTGCTGTTTCAACTAATTGTTCAGGTGGAAAATCCGAACCTCTTTGAGCTGTCCCTTGAAAATATCAGTATCGAAGTCGATACGGAAACCGGGGAACGTGTCGGAGGTTTTACACGCCTTCAAGGAATAATCATCCCAAATGGAACATCCCAGTTTCCGGTCAATGGGAGTCTCTCGTATCATGCGTTAAACGCAAAGACACTAAGGCTTCGTATTGAAGGATACGCAGGAGCACATCTGATGGGAATAAACAAATCCATACCGCTCTCTGCAACCGCTCACCTCCCAGTCCCAGACATAAAAGAACTATTGTTCCAGAACGAATCGCTGGGAATCACGATTTCTCTTGATGTGAAGGTACGACTGCGAGGATTTCTCACCACCATAGGATTGACCTTGTCCAATCCCAGTAAAATCCCCTTGCAGGCAAATGACCTCCTCTGCAGCATTTGTGGACTGACAGGGGATCAGCAAAAGATGATTGCCCAAAAAATCATGGAGCCGGTAACGATTGAACCGATACAGGATTATCTGGAGACGCAATTGCTAATCCCGTATGTAAAAATATTGATGTCTGGGACAAAAAAGATATTGCCAGATTGGTATGTCATCCAAATCGAAGGAAATTTTTCATTGGTAGGGGTGAACCAATCAATCCCTGTGAAACTGGATGCAACCATCAATCCGCATCTCCTCCGCCCATAAACCACACTCATAAATATCCGAACGCGATTCAAATCTCTAAATGACCGAAGAAATCCCCTACAAGCTGATCAAAAAAATCGGAGACATCGAAATCCGTCGGTACCCTGAAGTGATCCTTGCAGTCATCGAAGGTTTTATTGACGATTCTGGTTTCAGCCTGCTTTTTCAATATATCAGTGGTGAGAATAAAACACAACGGAGAATCGCGATGACCGCTCCCGTGATAACCTCTGAGAAAATCACGATGACTGCCCCAGTAATCTCACAGAACGAGTACATGGCCTTTGCTCTTCCTGCATCCTATACGAAAGAGACCGTGCCACTCCCAACCAACCCTGCGGTAAAAATCCAAGTTCAACCAAAAAAAGAAATGGCGGTGCTCCGCTTCAGCGGACGGACATCGGAGGCACGAACAGAAAAATTTATACAAAAACTTCACACGTCGCTTAAGGCTCAGGGAATCCCATGGAAAGGAGAACCGGTGTTGATGCGATACAACAGTCCGTTCACCCCTGGTTTTTTGCGCAGAAACGAAGTCGGGGTCGAAATCAGTTCGTTTACACAAGAAAATGTTGATGAGGAATCAGAATGAAAACCTATGATGTACTTGTTGTCGGGAGTGGTTCTGGTGGGGAGATCGTCGATGCCGCACTCTCCCATGGGTTGAGGGTCGCTTGGGTCGAGAAAGGACCCCTGGGAGGTACCTGCCTGAATGTCGGATGTATTCCCTCAAAGATAGTGATTCATCCAGCTGATCGAATCATGGAGATTTTGGAAGCGAAAAAACTGGGAATCACCGCGGAGATAAAAGATGTTGATTTCCAGGCAATCATGCAGCGAGCCAAACAACCGATTCAAGAGAGCCATGCGGCGATGGAACAGGGGATTCCTCATGCGGAAAACCTGGATTTATACAGAGAAGAGGGGCATTTCATCAGAGAGTACACGATGATGGTTTCTGGGACTGAGATAACAGCAGAGAAAATCTTCCTTGTTTCTGGCGCACGACCATTCATACCTCCAATTAAAGGGTTAGAAAGAGTTCCGTATCTGACCAATGAAAATGTTTTTTCATTAAAGGAAAAACCAAAAGACATGGTGATCATCGGTGGGGGATATATCGCTGCAGAGTTTGCTCATTTTTTCTCAGCAGTAGGAACGAATGTCACTATCTTCCAACGCGGCAGCCGGTTGATTCCGACTGCGGAACAGAAAATATCAGAGGTGTTGAAGAAACAATTAGAGAAACGGATGAACCTGTACCTGAACACGGAAGTCGTTGACGTGCAACCACGGACAGAAAGCGTCCTTGTGACGGGAAAAGAGATGAAATCTGGCAAAGAAATCACGGTTTCTGCAGAGAAGGTGTTTGTTGCAGCAGGTCGGAAATCAAACGCGGATCTGCTGAAAGTCGAAAACACCGGCGTGCAAACTGATAAAAAAGGGTATATTCAGGTCAACGAGTATCTTGAGACGAGTAAAATGAATATTTGGGCGTTTGGGGACGCGATAGGCAAAGCGATGTTCAAACACGTGGCAAACGAAGAGGCAGGGGTCGCTTGGAGAAATGCGTTCCATGAGAAGAAAACGAAGATGGACTATCAGGTGATTCCCTACGCAGTCTTTACCTATCCAGAGATTGCCGCAGTGGGGTTGACAGAAGCAGAAGCAAAAAAGCACCATCAGGTCCTTGTTGGGACCACCCGGTATTCAGAGGTCGCAAAGGGAGGAGCGATGAGGGAAGAGAATGGATTTGCGAAAGCGATTGTGGAGAAGCAGACTGGAAAAATATTAGGGTTCCATATCATTGGACCCTATGCACCGATGCTTATCCAGGAAGTCATCAATGCAATGGCTCTCGGGGGCAACATCGCGTTCATCTCCCAGGGGATGCATATCCATCCTGCTCTCCCGGAGTTGGTTCTGAGGACGTTCGGAAACCTCAGAGAGGTATAAGGAGTTCCTGCCATTAGTTTATTTTTTTAGGAGAGATGGTCGAGTTTTATCGCCTCGTACGGACAAATCTCATGACAGCAGTAACATGCGATGCACTTTGTGTAATCAACTGATGCTCGCTGTTCCCTGATCTGAATAGCGTGCTTTGGACAGATCTCCACACATTCACCACAAGCAGTGCATTTCTCTGTTGGTATTGGTCGTTGACGATGCTTCTTTGAGTCGGAAAAAAGGGAGGCGGCACTCGAGGGGAGACGAAAACCAGTGTAACGAACATCCTGAGGCGAGAGGAGTGGATAGTGTATCTCAGCTGGCCAAAGCCGTCGTATCTTCGCTTGTCGAAGTGTGGGAACGCGCATCGGTTCTATCCCGAGCATGTCGCAGACTGCAAGATCCAATGCGATTGGGTCCTGAGAGGCCATGAGCACCCCAAGGTCGACCGGTGTTCCCCCTGACGGCCCGTCTCCTTCCATGCCTGTTATCCCATCCATGAGGATGATGGTTGGTTTTTTAACGGAGAGGACATCAAGAAGCATATCTGCAAACGCGGCTCGTCTGATGAACAGGGAATGGTATTTTGCTTTTGTCAGACCAGGGACCGCCCCGTACATAATCTTCGTTGCAAGGGTCATGATCATGTAGGAATGGGTTTTGATCTTGGGAACAGCAATGATCTTGTCTGCATGGAGCACATAATCGCAGATTGGAGTTTTTTTCAATTTTTTTGCTTGAGGAATTTCAATCTTGGTAATCCCGGTGTCGTAGTTCAGTTCGATTCCAAGGTCGTTTGCTACGATGGTTAACCCTGATTTCTGATAGGCTTTTTCAAGTCGTCTTTTGGTGAATTGCCCGGAAGGTGAATCACCGATGAACGGGAGTGCGCCGATCTGTAGAGCTGCTTCAGCAAGCGCTCGTATCACTGCTGGATGGGTGACGACCGCTTTTTTCGGGTCGCTGGGGATAAGAAGGCTGGTTTTCAGGAGGATCCGTTCCCCTTTCTGGATATAGTGTCTCAGCCCGCCGAGTGGTTGGACGAGCGTAGGGATATCTAGGGCATCATAGGTGTTTCGTTGGATGCTGACAAGACCGGGGTCTGATGGTATGCTAATCTTCATGTGGTGGTCTCAACTCCAGGATTTTTTCGTGATGTCGAGGCGGTAAGTATCATCCTTCTTTCTTTTCCCGCATAGGTGTGGAATCATTGAGATTTTTTTTGGAAACCATTTATGGTGCTTAAGGGTTTTGTGTAGGACGTGGAATTTTTTTTTGCCACCCTATCACATAATTAACAATTGTTAATTAACTTTTCTATTCCAACGAAGCACAATCGCTAGCTGTGCCCTTGAAAAAAAAAAGAACATCATGAAAGGAACAATATCAGGGAATCAACGAGAACTCCTGAAGGGTTTTCGCGCGTAATGTCTTATTGCTACGCTTTTGGTTCCCAAGACTATCAAAGGGCTTCTCCCCATAATCATGACCAGGATATACGAGTACATCATCAGGGAGAGGCAGGATCTTCTCTTGAAGAGTATGAAACATGTCTACAAGACTACCGCCTTGGAGATCTGTTCGTCCGCAATCTCCGATAAACAGGGTATCGCCAGTCAATATCGCTTTGGTATCGACTATAATGCAGATTCCACCCTTGGTATGACCAGGTGTCAAGAGAAAAGAAAGGACAATGGCTCCAAGCATGAGCTGGCTTCCATCGGAAACAACGACATCTGGTGGTATGAGGAGTTGTTTTCCATCCTCTTTGGATGCCGCAATCTGAGCTGCGGGATGAAGCTGTTTTAGATGCTTCATCTCCGCAGTATGATCACTATGGTAATGGGTAAGGATGATATAATCCAAGAGCAGGCCGTTTGACTCAATGACCTGAAGGGCAGTGGTTACATCAAACCCTGGGTCGACGATCGCTGCTTTCTTCTGCACAGGACAAAAAACCACATAGCTAAAATTATCGAACCCAACGCGTATCTGTTCTATCATTGTATCATCAGCTCCTATTCAGATGAGTGCTAATTAATTTTATCACAGAAGTATACCCTTATTGCACTCCTAAGCTTTCAATCTGTTCTTTTTACAAATTAGGAAATTAACATATTTCTTTACATTGTCAACATAGGCTGGAGAGTTGCTTTGTTGTTCGGAAAAAAAACTGCATCAGGCTAAATCGATAAATCAGTCCATACATCAACAAATCCTTCGTATAAATCAAATGGTTTGTATTGGATGAGCCAAGTGATGATTTCCTGTCGATTTTTCAGTTGATATCCTTTCTGTTCACCGGACCTATGCACCTCAACAATATTGTGTTTCACTAATTTATTGAGGTGATAGGAAAGGGTAGACGGAGACACCGCAACGTTTTCAAGGATATCCTTGTGTTGAACGGTATCGTTTTTTAAAAGAAACAGAACGATGCGAAGAAGTGTTTTTTGCCTAAGAATGGAGAGATACCGCTTGTCTTGAGTTCCGATGGTTCCTTTAATATAAATTCGTTTATATCCTGTGGTTTTCTCAACGGTGATGGTATCATATTTTTCTAGATAATTTACGTGATATTCGACATGGGAAACCCGCATGCCAAGAAGATCAGCAATTTTGCTAAGATGCAGTCCAGGGTTTTTTGAGATGAGATCGTAGATTTTTCGTCGTGTTTCCAGTTCGAGAACATCTTCCATGTCGAACTCTCTACTTTGTTAAAACTGCGATAAAAAGAAAGACAAGGATCAGAAGATCGAAGAGCTCAAGGACGAGAATACTAATATCGTTCTGCATCTGTGCAGAGAACAAAAAGAAGCTGAGAAGAAGGTTTTTTGTGAAAAAAAGAAGAAGCACGAGGCTGACGAAAAGGATTTTTTTCTTCTGTGATTTCCAGTAGCTGTTAAGAGAAATAATGAACAGACCTAAAGAGAAAACCGTTGTAATTCCAACAATGGTAATATTGATTAAAGCGATATTGTCTATGCGATCACCTCATTTTTTGAAATGAAGACGATAGTGAGATATAAAGGTGTCTGGTATGGTTATCGATTTTTTCGAACGTACACTATTCCGTAGAAGACGACCGCTGAGACAAGACAGGCAATAAGATAGACAACGGAGAGGTATTCGAATTGGAGAACGGAAGGGAGAATGCCTGCAAGAACATCGATGACACCGATCTTTGGGTCATGAACGATATTTTCTCCGCGGGGATACGAGAATATCACTTGAGTTTGTGTATAGGTGTCCTGGTTATTCCCATTGAAGGTGTGCTCCGTGTTCGAAAGGACCGTCACTTGGACAGGACATGTTTTATTATCAACCATTGCATTATTTGCCCAGGTGAAGAAACCACACCGGTTCGCAGAGGAGATGTTCAGCCCACTTTCTTTGGTAGCTGTACCTTGTTTCTCGTCATAGGTGTTTTGTTCTGTGGTAAAATTAAAAGGTGTCTTGACTTGTGTAATGAGCGCAAGTTGACTCGTTTGGTTTGTAAATGGATAGTCGGTGATGACGAAATCGATCTTAATTTCTTTTTGAGTGATGGTATTGTTTGAAAATGAGGTTCGTTCGCTGACAAGGTAAATGACGATAGAGAACAGATGATCTAGGGTATGTGTCTCAATAATCGTGAGGGGGATACCTTCGGGTGTCGTGCGATTGGTATAGGTGATGTCTGAGAAAGTCGTATTGGACATGAGAAGGGAACTGAGGATAACATCGGTATGATCGTATTTTCCATTCCTATTCACATCGTTGTATTCAATGAGCTGCTCAATAATGAGAAGGAAATGATGCTGACCTGCTGCCGCATCGAGGGTGGGGACATAGGAGAGCTGGAGGGTTGGTACAGTATCGATAGTAAAAATGATTTCAAATACCTCACCAGTGGCATTATCTCGACAGTGCGAGCGGAGTCGCGTATAGTTCCCCGCACCATCCATGATTGTATAACGCCTTTGATAGCGATATCGATATTGTTGCTGATTGTCACCAGCAGTCGAATTCCTACCCTGCTGATTGGAGTAATTCTGGTTATTCTCCCCGCTTTGATTACCGAAAGGACCACTCATCTGACCGGTGGTATTTGCGTCTCCTTGTTGTTGGTATCCTGATGGGTCGCCTGCACCATCCATATTCTGATTATCAAATCCATCTTCGGCGATAACCACAGGGGTAACGGAAACACAAAGTAGTGCGAAGAGAACAGGTAAAACGATTACTGCTCTTTTTTGTGTGTTCATAGGACTTTCCACCAATAATGATATCTATTTCTCTTTCTTTAAATAGGTTTTTGGAAGTTTATCGAATTTCTATAGGCTATCGAATAAGAGATTCTCAAAGATTTCGGTGTATAGGAACCGTATGTATCATTTTGGAAGATCAGAAAAAGAATGGTATTGAAGAAAAATCAGAGGGGAGGATGCGCCTCCCCATGAAGGATGGTAGGTTTATGGTTGTTCGTGTCTATAGCGCCAGCGCCATTCATGCTGTGCAGCCCAGATTGGCTGACCCGGTTCACGATAGACTTCACCGTTGATTGTAAAGACGCTCATCCAGTTATCGGACTGATAGTATCCTTCAACGGTAATCGTGCTGTCTACAAGACCGAGAAGTTCGTCGATGATAAGTTCAAACTCGGAGTCGCCGTCATAGTCCACAGCGGACAGAGCTGAATTGATATACCAGGTAGGTCCGAAATGCAACTCGACGTCCTCAAGATAGAAGTTTGTTCCATCATAGGTCAGCACACCGGTCAGTTCTGTAAGATTCGCTCCACCTTGGCACACCCCAAGCATATCCCGGATTCGGTTCATAAACTGCTGCATCAGACCGTTCCCACCCGGCGATGAGGCTTGATATTGGTTTTTCTGTTGTTGGCCCTGACAGTCACCAGCCTGTTCTCCCGCAGCGGCAACAACTCCTGAGAAAAGGAGTAATGTTGCGAGTGCGATGATCCATATTTTCCATTTCATCATATCGATCTCCTTTCATTCATGGTTTTTGGTTTTTTGTTCTT
>JBAZLE010000074.1:0-9925 GCA_041650455.1 Thermoplasmatota archaeon
GAGGTGGTAAGCACTGAAAGCACCAGCTATAGTAGTGATCCTTCGTTGTTTGTTGACAGCAGTGGTACGGTCCATGTCGCCTGGGAAGATGAAACGGATTATGGTGGCAGCGGCAGCGACCCTGATATTTTTTATAAGCGTAAGCCTTCTGGCGGCAGTTGGACGGTCACTGAGTTGGTAAGCACTGAAAGCACCAGCTATAGTTGGTATCCTTCGTTGTTTGTTGACAGCAGTGGTACTGTCCATGTCGCCTGGGATGATGCAACGGATTATGGTGGCAGCGGCAGCGACCGTGATATTTTTTATAAAACAAAAGTCAGCAACATTTTAACCAATGAAATTAATATTTTTTCGTCAAGATCGATGAACCTGTTGAACGACATCTTCTCGGAAAGTCAATGGACCGCACAGGATGGAGACTACTTCCAGGCAAAAATGCAGTCTGATGAAATAGAATTGGTGGTGGACGCGATTGTCGATGGCATCTCTTTTGGCTCAGGTTTGTCGCCCACCGTACAACAAATCGTGAATATTCGGAAGCTATCTCTACCTGGAGGTATCGGCTTTGCCTACGCTCATTGTCTACATATAAAGGAAGTTTTGGACCCATACTTTATCAGATATCTATTCATAAACGGGTATCACCCGGTTCTGGAGGTCCTTCAGTGGGCCTTGCTTTATGCCGCAGCAGATATTACAGAGCAAGGGATCGATGACTTAACGCTTTGGAGCGCAAAGGAACTGCTGAAAGCCCCCCTGAAACCTCAAAATGCCCTGCAAACACACTTCCTTCCTATGCTGGAAACGAATGAGATGAATCTCTTATCCGTCATTCAAACAACACAAGCGGAAGTGTTGGCGAACATGCCGACCCTGACGCCAGAACAGGTTGACCTTTATAAAGAGGATCTTTCTGCGAGGAGACAGGCAAATATGAAACTCGCTTCGATTTTTTCCAGGCAAGCTTTGTCCTTGCATCAAGCCCAGGATAGCCATGAAAGCAGCGGTTGGTCGGATAAGCTCCTTTCCTTCCTATTCAAGTTTGCCTTAAGATATCTCGTCTGGCTTATCTTGGGTCCATATGGACTCATTTTATTAGCAGCGATAGAACTGGGGAAGAACCTCTATGAAAATACACAGAAACTCACGGAAAATGCCCGAATGATGGAGCTTGCCTCTGCAGCACTTACGAACAGTTTTGATACGTCGAAGAGAATACACCTGAACACGGTCGCAGGTCTTAAGAATATCCAGTATTCAATCCCGCCTCAAATAGCCCAAGGTGAGATTGTATCAATCCAAAACCACCTTATTGGACCAACATGGCTATGGAAACACGAGATTAAAACTTTCACCAAGGAGGCGTACTCCGACATTACAGTACAGAACACAGGAAGCGGCCCTTCTTTACAATATCTATTTGCAGATTACGACGTCTATAATTTTTGGGGGACGAAGAATGTACCTGTCGTCATCAACTCCCCTCTACAAACAGTCAATCCTGGAAGCGAAACTACATTCAGAGTTTATTATGTGTACGACAGTGTCGGACTATGTCCCTCAAAAGGAACAACAATCGATTTCAGCCTCCTCGGTGAGACGGACACCGGCATCTACTACCTGGACACGGGCAGCACCTCGTTTCAAGTCTCGATGAGAGGGACTCTGAACGAAACGGATCTTCTCCCATACCCCATCAGCAACTCTCTTCAACTCCTCCCCAACTCAACCACGCGGTTGTTCCAGATTCATATCGAAAACCCATTCAATGAGTCAATCTCCGTGAACGTCACCCAGGGAGTACCACCAGATATCACGCTCATAGATACAGACAACGGCTCCATTTCCAACAACACCATCCTCTGGCACTGCACCATCCCGCCGCTAGCATTCCACTGCTTCAATGTCACGTTCATCCCAGAGGAGTTCGGGAACGTCAGTTATGTCCTACCGGCCACGAACCTCAGCATTTACGATCCGGTCAACGACTATCACCTCTACTTCGAAACGAATTTCACCATCTTCACGGCCGGGGTGCCGCTGCGCTTTCACGTAATCCCACCCACGGAGGTCCCGTCTGGCATAAGCATCGTAATTCCCTGCGTCATCACCAACCTGCTTAACGAAACCTACGCCGGTAATTTGAGCGTCGTCATCAGGGACACCAACACCACCGTCTTCAACCACACCCAGGGCGTGTCCCTCAACGCCTTGCAGGTACAAGAGATAAACATCACCATGAATTGTTCGCTCCAACCAGGCGTCTACGTAATGGAAGGATCCTGGCACAGCAACAATTTTACCCTGCCCCTGTTCCAGGAGACTCTCTCAGTTGATGCTGCGTACGTGCTGGGAAGCGCCCTGCTGCAAGGAGGAACCAATCACAGCGGAATCCTGGTTACCCTAGGGAGTTTCACAACCCAAACAGGCGTGGAGGGGTACTTTACGTTTTTAGGGATACCGATGGGGAATTACACCCTCTCCCTCACCCATCCCGGCTACGAGAATGCAAGCATCAACGTGACACTCGGCAAGGGATTCAACGTCATTCCACAACTGGTTCTACAGAAAGTGAACCATCCTCCATTCGTACCAAACAATCCCAGCCCCGCCAACGCATCCCAGGGTGTGAACCTCACGGAGACACTGAGCTGGATTGGCGGCGATCCCGATGAAGAGGATGTCGTTACGTACGACATGTTCTTCGGAACGACCACGACGCCACTGCAGGTTAGCTTCAACCAGTCGGAAGCCTCGTATAGCACAGGTAACCTGACGTATAGCACGACCTACTACTGGCGTGTGAGAGCCTGGGATGATCGCGGCGCATCAATGCTTGGTCCGCTGTGGGAGTTTACCACGATGGTCCCGCCGAACGCTCCTCCTGTTTTCTCCATCCCCTCACCGGACAACAACTCAGTCGGCCATCCTCTTACCATGACATGGGGCATCCAAATTAGCGATCCTGAGGGAGATCTATTCAACTGGACCATCCAGTGCAGCAATGGGCAGGCCACAAGCGGCACCAACGACAACAACGGAACAAAGTCTCTTGGCCTTTCTGGCCTTGCCTATTCGACACTGTACACCATCTGTGTCAACGCAACCGATCCAACCGGGAGCGACCATTATACCAGAGCATGGTATACATTTACTACAAAAGCAAGTCTACCACCAGAGTTTGGAACGCCTTCTCCTGCGAATGGCTCAACTAATCAACCCTTAATTCTCACCTGGAGCATTTCGATTAACGACCCGGAGGGTGACCTATTTGATTGGACGATTCAATGTAGTAACGGTCAGAGCAACGGTGGTACGGGTGCTTCAAACGGGACTAAGACCCTCAGTCTTTCTGGTCTAGCATATTCTACGACGTACAAAGTGTGGGTGAATGCTACTGATCCTACAGGGAGCGGTCAGTATTCCAGGCGATGGTATATTTTCACTACCAAAGCTAGCCTCCCACCGGTCTTTGGGTCCCCGTCTCCCGTTAATGGTTCAGCTAATCAACCATTGAGTTTCACCTGGACTATTCATATCAGTGATCCTGAGGGCGATAGTTTTGATTGGACAATCGAATGCAGCAATGGGCAGACCAATAGCGGTACCGGTGCAACCAATGGGACCAAATCACTTACACTATCTGGTCTTGCGTACTCTACGACATATACGGTGTGGGTAAATGCCACGGATCCTTCAGGTAGTGGGATATATACAAGGAGATGGTATGTTTTTACGACAAAGGCAAGTCTGCCGCCGGTGTTTGGGACACCAACACCTGCGAATAGTTCAACAGGCAATCCGTTGAGTTTAACGTGGAGTATTCCGATTAATGATCCTGAGGGTGACTTGTTTGATTGGACGATTCAATGTAGTAACGGTCAGACCAATAGTGGTACAGGGGCTACGAATGGGACGAAGTCTTTGAGTCTTTCTGGTCTTGTATATTCTACGATGTATACGGTTTGGGTGAATGCGACAGATCCTGCTGGCAGTGGCTTATACACGAGAGCATGGTATACATTTACAACACAGGAAGAACCGAATAATCCACCGAATAAACCAGATCGACCCTCTGGTGAAACCAACGGAAAAATTAACACCAAATACACCTACACAACCAGCACCATCGACCCCAATGGTGACCAAGTGTACTATTTGTGGGATTGGGGCGACGGATTACAAAGCACCTGGCTTGGCCCCTATGATTCAGGAGCAGAGGCAACCGCGGAACACACCTGGACCACTAAAGACACGTATAGTATCAAAGTCAAAGCAAAAGACACCCAGGATGCGGAGAGCGACTGGTCAGACCCCTTAGCGATCACCATGCCGTTTTCGTATGACCATCCAATCCTGCATTTCTGGAAAGCGTTCTTTGAGCGGTTCCCGAATGCATTCCCGATACTACGGCATCTCATGGGATACTAAAAATCCCCATCCTTTTTTCATTTGATATCCCATTAAACATATGAGTCGTACAACCATCTACCGCTACAACCTTGTTAAAACAAAAAGACATTCCTCCGAGAAAAATGCGTCAACACCAGCTTCCTAGACACCTACAAACTTTCTGTCATCTACGGAGAGGCAGACAACGAAAACCTCACAAAAATCTATGAGAAGGTGTACCTCTACCCGAGAGTATTCGCGAAGTAGGAACACTAGGTTCCGAATCAAGGTTGTGGTGCGAAATCAAATGAGAAAAAAGAAAGGCGGGGGGAATTCTCTAGGGCATCACTTTGAATAATATGATGAATAATATGATTTCTTTTTCCATACTGACTGCACCACAGGCGTTATTTGCTGCATCTGCTGTTATGGTGACATTACAAGGGAGAAAACCGGGAATACCAAGTCCAATAACTAATTTAGAATTCACCGTGACGATCCCTCCTGGTGGGAGAGAAGCAACGGTACCGCTCTTTGGTCCCCACAACACAATACCACCGAGAAAACTGAAACTCCAGGTGATGTTTCTGCATTCCAACGTACCAATATTTTTGATGACCGCCTGCACCTTGAGTAAGGAGGGAGACCCTAACAGTCCACCGTTCATGCTCTCTATCGCAAGGCAGCACTCTTCTTCCTCCTCTTCCCCAGTAATCACAAATGCAAAGTTGACCGAGGTTCCTGCCACAGGGTCCATGATTGGATCCCATTGACCGGGTGAGCCCCACACCGCAGCATCCATAAATTCATCCTTTGAGGTTTTCCAACCGATTTCAATTGGGTAGAGATACGGCATCTGGACCACTAACCAATAGATTGTACCGTTTTGCTGGGTAAAAGGCTGGGTGATATTTTTGATATTTATCTGGTAGAAGTGAATATGGTCATGTAAAACGAATTCACCGTAGGGTTCTAACCATCCTTGATCACCAGACCATGGTCCTGCGATGATGAATTGATCAGGGGTAAAGGTACGTTCCCATACTTGCTCTAATGGCTGAGAATATCCACCTGGCCCTTGGGGGTTGTTTGAATAGATAGCGATTTTGATGAATGGGAGGTCGCCTTCTATATCATGTCTCCAGGATATCCAGAAATGAATATCTGCAACTGGTCCCGTTTCATTGCATCGCCAGTCATCCGCGAGAAAAAAATCATGGAAATTTACATCCCAACCTAAGGGATCTGGCATCTGCGGGAAATGCATCTTGTGACCGTCACTTGGTACCCAATCCGCGACTGCCATACCCGTGGTTCCTATCAACAGCATACATACAAAAATTCCTATAAGTTTCTTTTTCATATTTCTTTTTCCCCCTCAAAAATATCAAGGTAGTAAAAACAAATGAATTAATCGTTATAAAAAATTTTCGTCTATTTATTATAACAAATATAACAATAATACTATTGTGAAACCGATGGATCTGACTCCTCTATGACTCTCTTTTTTCAAAAAAGACAACAACACTACAAAATACAACATGCAGAACGATACCGCCGATGAGGAAAACGAGATCAAACACCAACATCTTTGACACCGACCGTCTCAGCGTCATCTCCAGAGACGCAGACAACCAGAACCTGACGAAGATCCATGAGAAGGTGCATCGTTATCTGGTTCTAAAAGAGACGTAAAAATTTCTCTTGTTTCCCCCGAGGGTCTTGCGAGGATATCAGGGAAAACCTATGAGAAGAGATTTTTGTACCCAACGTGGTGTCGTAGGAGCGGCAAGGCGTTGGGGAACCGCTGGAAGAATCGTATCCCAGAACTGCATGAACGGCCGCTTGTCAGAGCAGGGCATAGTATGCCCATCAAAAAGTAACGAGAAACAACCAGACAAATCAATACTATTAATAACAGAAATCATATTACTGAGCACCGAGGATATGAAATGAAAAAACATCTTTCAGTACTTGTCATAGGAAGTCTCTCTCTTTGTATCATGCTTAGCGGTTGTATTGAAAACAAACCTCCATCGGTAGCTATCACGGCTTCTCCGACAGCTGGTGTAACGCCATTGACTGTTTCTTTCATCGGGAATGCAACAGATGAGACCGGGACTATTGAGTCGTACCTATGGGATTTTGGTGACGGGAATACATCTCAAGAACAAAACCCAACCCACATCTTCACGACCGTTGGCACCTACAATGTAAGTCTCACCAGTACAGATAACGGTGGCCTCTCCGCGATCGATACTGTTCTGATAACGGTAATACCAACACACATCCTTTTCAGTCCAAGTGCTGAGGCAGATACTGGAGAAATCTCGAATGAAACCATATTATATTGTGAAAAATACATTATATTAAATGACACCGAAATCTCCACCCTTGCCCATAACGAGATTTACCTTCAATTCAATTTCTCAGACATCCCAGACGACATCCAAGTGGATGCTGCCACCATGATGATGTTTATAACAGATCTTGGTTTTTACGAAAAACAAGGGTATGAAAAAGGTGTTTCATATCCAAAGTTTGGAAATTCTGGCTATCTGTTCATCGCTGTCTACGAGTGTAACAGCACGTCCTGGGACAGCGCTTCCTTAAATTCTTCAAACGCCCCATCCTATAATCGTACGCCAGTTGACTACCAACAAATCACAAGTTATGAAGGAAGTGGTGAAAACATCTGGATCTCCTGGAATGTAACACGCCTTCTCCAAAAAATTGTTTCAAATACAACCAAACAAGTTTCCCTTGTCATCACGATAGAACCAGACCCCTACCAATCAGGTGTTCCACTCACCTACGGCTACGCAAGTTTCTTTTCGACAGAAGGAGCACTCGCGCAAGGAACTGAGAACTATCCACATCTTCTTGCGAATTTCTCTACAAGATACCCAGGATAAGCATCCTACAAGACATCGACCGTTGGGGAAAACCTGTCAATTTTTTTTTTGATTTCAGCAGATGAGAGACGACCTCAAATAGAAAAAAGAAGGACCGTTCTTTGCTCTAAAACCATCCGATTCTTTATTTCAAAAAAACGAAACCAACGCATAGATTCCCTCAACTCAACCGTTCCTTACGACCCTCTTCTTCATGTTTCTCCCAGTCCCCCCCTGAAAAAAAAAGAGACATTCATTTCTGAGAAATCCGTGAACACCAGCGTCCTTAACAAATACCAACTCAGCGGCATCTACGGGTGGCAAACAACACGAACCTCCCATGTGCCTTCACATCCTCAGGAAGTATTTTTACATCAGAGCCAAAGTCAGTTAACATATCATCTCACCTTTTTCCTCAGATAAGTAATATTTTTTCCAGAGCAGAAACCCAAACAGAACCGTCAGAGTTCCTTGCACAAAATACGCAATCAGTTCCATGAAGATGGTATCCTGAATCACAAGACCTGACGGAGGGTAACAGATACCCAGCGTCCCAGCTTTGATACTGACTGCATCAAACACGTGCAAATCACCCAACTGTCCGCCACTGAGAATATAAAACTGAATCGTATGAGTCCACTCATGGATACAAGTTCCCACGATGAACCACCACGCCTCCAGGATCGCAAGAAACACCAGGGTTTTTCTCCATGAAGGAGTATTCATCCTGGTTCGTAGCATCTCGAGTATATTTAAATTTTTATTTGGATTGCTGTTCATCGAATGAATAGCTTATAATCAAACGGAAATAAAATGTGGAAAAGCTTATATATAATTCAATAATTTACTTCCGTTTGTTATGAAGATAAAATCTGCTATCTTTGGCTTAATTTGCATCAAACCCTATACAATCAAGAGCATCGTAAAAAGACTACCTTACGCACCGGTTTCCATCTACAACGCCATCGAGGAGATGCTCAACGAAGGCAAAATCTATAAAATAAAAACCGACGGAGAAACACGATTAGACATCCCGAAGAAATATATGGATCAAAAAAGGAAGGACTTTTTTATTAAATCGCTTAGTTACGGAATTGATCCAGAAATCTTCCTCAGAGAAAACACCCTTCTCGTTTGGAACGCTCTCGATACATCAACAACTGTAAAAAAAATAACCAAAAAAACGAAATTATCAGAAAAATCAGTGAGAAAATACCTGAAGTTCTTTGCAGATTCAGAGTTAATAAAATTTGAAAAGAAAAAACCGTTAATTGTAGCCAAAATACATAATCATCCGCTTGTACCACTCGTAACTTCAATGGTAAAAGAATCTGATAAAACTGAACGAATGTATTCCCCAGGCTCATCTCCGTTTGAGGAGATTATTACGACCCCAGATGAAATTGAAAAAATTCTTTATGAAAAAATTGATGATAGTGTAGCGATCAAAAAAACAGGTTTTTTTGTGAAAGGAAAACCAGGGAAAATATCGGTTCTCGAAAGTGTTACGTCCAAACAAATTCTGGAGGTTATCTTTCTCGATAAACTAATGACACCAGAAGGAGTTGAAGATTCATGCATCAAGATTCTCGCAAATAAAAAGATTGATTTCGATATGTTGCTTGCACGCGCAATTGAAAAAAATCGTATTAATCAAGTCGGATGCTATCTGAACATACTCGGTGACATTAACAAAAAACTTGTACCAAATGAAATAATTAAGAAATTCCATGAGAACATCTCACAAAAGAAATATATTTTTTTAAAACAAGAAATGAAATACGGGAAATCTGGGTGGGAGCAGAAATACGAAAAGATTTGGAATGTAGACCTTTATCTTGACATCGGGGCAATAGAACATGGAGCCAGAGGAATATGAACCTCGAAGAATACCCCGAGCCAATAAAAAAAGACATCGAAGATCAATCATTGTCCATTTTGGAGCACATAGCTGACGATATCTTAGTGATTGGTGGATGGGCAGTCAGGGCTTTGATTGGTGATAAACATGGGCGGTATACCTTAGATATTGATGGTGTAACCAAACAAACAACTATGAAAAAAGTAGAATCTATTCTAGAATCTCTTGGAATGAGGGAGCGAAAAAGTGAATGGGGCGTTCAATTCTATCAGCAATACGAAGCTAACGTCAAGATTCCGAAAGAAATACAAAAAGAAATAGATGATCTAGAGTTACGAATTGAAATCTCAGGACCCAGAATAAAAGAATCACAAACCGCTCATTACTTCGAATTCAGTTTAACTGAGGTCATCGGTAGAGAAATTCAATATCATGAGAAAAAAGGAAAGGTGAAAGTGAATGTTCCACCTGTAGAACATATGACCGCAGTAAAACTCGGCCTTCCGGTTGATTATAAGAATAATTTTGATTCGCAGGTATTACTAAAAATATGTAATATAGAGAAGGTTATTGAGATAATCAAGTCAAATGATGATTGGAGTGAAATGGTGCTACGGCGAATTCCAAAACTCATTGGTCGTCTTCGTGATAAGGAAAGATTGGAGCACTTACTTGCGATAAATAACGACATTAACATCAAGGAACACATCAAAACTATGAGACATATTGAAAACAAACTGAAAACAGGATAACATTTCTAGTAAAAACACACGATTTT
>JBAZLE010000075.1:0-9767 GCA_041650455.1 Thermoplasmatota archaeon
GCGGTGAATCAGACATTTAAGAGTTATATTGTGGGTGGTCCACCTGGTTTGGATTTTACTATCAGTTGTGGTATGGGTTTGTTTGTTTTAGTGGATGTGTCGAGTGTGTGGCATGGAGAAGGATAAATGCAATAATATATTTTCTCCTTCTTTTTTCCTTTTTTTAAAGATCAGGTAATTTTATTCCCGGATTATCTTTAAAAAGCAATTTTTCTAACGCATTCACCATTATACGAAGGTCATGAATTTCCGATTTCATTTCTTTTATCATCTGTGTATCTTTCATTGCGTATACCGGTTTGATGGCCAGATGCTTTTCCATATCAAGGTAGAGCTCTTTCATCCTGTTTTCATCGGTGATCTCGTGATACTGGGACAAGTATCCTATATGGTTTGATAACTGTTCAGCGAATGACCGTCCGCCCTTCCCTTTTGACCCTTGCGTTAGGAAGAACTTCCGGCAGGAATGCAATCGTAATTTATAATGTCCGATGTCGTCTTTCTGATCAAGTCCTGTTTTCTTAATTAAGGGTATCCAGATGTTTGCTCGAACAGACATCTCTGACATTGGGAAGAGTCTTCCATCGTGGATATTTTTTTGCGCGGGTCGTATGATTGTACCGTCTTCCAGCCTATGGTAAAGGTTTGATGGTCGGTTACACCTCTTCAGATATTCCTCACGGATTTTCAACCAGGCATTGATCGCGTCCATTGCTTCTAACGAAAAGAAAGTAACACATCTCCGTTTGTTCTTTGCGATACGACCACGGATGGTGACCTTGACAGGGGCCGAAGTAAAGTCGATATCATTCAACTGTAAGTGTATCAGTTCGTCTATTCTCATCCCTGAACTGGTCAAAGCAAGGATGATTGCTTTTCCTTTGATATCGGCAATACTGATGAGTTTTTGGAGTTGTTCGTGTTCCGGGTTGATATCTTCGATGACGGTTGCACTGCCTTTCCCGCGTTTGGAGAGGTTCTTCCAGAATCGGTTCTCAAATTCTATATGATTGTCTTCATAGAACGTCTTCAGGATCGTCCGTGCCATCAGTTGGGTTCTCGGTGCTTTTTCATGTAGAGAGACCAGGTACACTTCTATGTCGTCTTCGTAACCATCGAGCAATGAGATCTTCTGTTCGTTTCCCAGGAGGTGGGGGTCTTTGAGGTACTCTTGGGGAAGTTTTCCCAAATGCATAAAGTATCTGCAGAGGAAGCTTTGGTAGTTATCCTGTGTCATTTTGCTTGTGTACCTGCTGAGGAACTTCTTGATTTTCGGATCGTTCATAATGGCGCTTCTGTGTATCACAGCGATCACTCTAGCGATACGTATGCCAAGCCTTTATATATATTTTATGCAAAAAAGATCCTAATCTCAATAAGATAATTGTATATATAATTATAGAAAATGTTAGGAAAAAACCAAATGACGATACCTTTTTAATCCCTCTCCTTCTATGTCGCACCGGAGATCCCTATGGTTCTTGATACTCTTGGTGATTCACTGAAACGGACGATTAAAAAAATCGCGAACGCAGTCCATGTCGATGCATCACTTGTCAAAGAAGTCGTTCGTGACATCCAGCGAGCACTGCTACAATCCGATGTGAATGTCAAACTCGTGCTAGAGCTATCCAAAAAAATAGAGCAACGTGCCCTGGAGGAAAAACCACCAGCGGGCATGAGCAACCGGGAGCACGTCATCCACATCGTCTACGATGAACTCGTCCACATCCTAGGAGCATCACGAGAGCTTGCGATCCGCAAACAGATCATCATGATGGTCGGCTTGTACGGCCAAGGAAAAACCACGACCTGCGGCAAAATAGCCACCTATTTTAAAAGAAAAGGGTTACGACCCGCACTCATCGCCGGTGATGTCCATCGACCAGCAGCCTACGAACAGTTAAAACAGATCTCTGAACAAGTCGAAGTTCCGTTTTATGGAGATAAATCTCAGAAAAATGCAGCACGAGTCATCAAAGAAGGTCTTGATAAGTTCAAACGGGTCGCGGATGTGATCATCGTTGATACCTCAGGCCGGCATAAATTAGAAGATGACCTCATCGATGAGATGAAGGAGATCTTCAAGGCGATCAAACCAGATGAGAAGCTCCTGGTCATGGATGCAGCCATGGGTCAACAGGCTGGCCCGCAGGCAAAAGCGTTCAACGATGCGATCGGCATCACTGGCATTGTTCTCACAAAACTTGATGGGACTGCAAAAGGTGGTGGTGCGCTAAGTGCTGCCGCGGAAGTCGGTGCCCCTATCGTGTTTGTCGGAACCGGTGAACATTCCACTGATTTTGAGAAGTTCGATCCCTCTGGGTTCATCTCCCGACTCCTGGGGATGGGTGATATTAAATCGCTGTTAGAACGCGCGGAAGAAAGCATGAAAGGCAAAGACGCCGAGAAGACCGCACGGAAACTGATGTCAGGGAAGTTCAATCTCAATGATATGTACGAGCAGATGAACATGATCTCCGGGATGGGTCCGTTATCAAAGATCGCGGAGATGCTCCCGGGTGGTATGTCCGGGAAGCTAAAAAATGTTGATATGGAAGAAACCCAGGACAAGCTGAAGCGGTTCCGGATTATCATGGATTCCATGACCAATGAGGAACGGGAAAACCCGGATCGCATTCAAGCGTCCAGGATTCGACGGATTGCGAAGGGTGCTGGTGTGGAGAATAAAGATGTCAAAGAAGTACTTAAATATTATAATATGACGAAGCGGATGATGAAAGGGTTCTCCAGTGATCGGAAGATGCGTAGAAACCTGATGCGACAGCTTGATTTTGGGAAATGAGCACCCGGGGGCTATGTTGTTTAAGAATTATGATGAACTGATTGTGAATGGAAGCACGCCAGTGCTACAGCAGAAACGAAGAGACATCCTTGACATGCTCACCGCAGCAGTTGATGCTGTGCACCCTTCTCGAATTATACGTGGTGTACTCCAAGATTCTCAGCTGGTGTTTCCATCAGAAACCTTTGATCTTACTTCTTTTGATCATCTGTATCTGGTGGGATTCGGGAAAGCAAGTGTCGGGATGGCGCAAGCGGTCTGTGATGCGGTATCGGTGACAAAAGGGGTGATTATCACCAATGATCCTCAAGCGAGGGTCACCCATGATTCTATCGAGGTGCTCGTCGGTGGCCATCCTCTCCCCAACGAGGATAGTATCCTTGGTGCGGAGAAAATCCTTACCTTTTTACACGCGTGTGGTGAAAATGATTGTGTGTTGGTACTTATTTCTGGTGGTGGCTCGTCACTGTTCTGTAAACCTCGTATTCCCCTTTCTGATCTGCAACGTACGATCGATCTCCTGGTACGATCCGGAGCGACCATCGATGAAATCAATACCATTCGAAAGCATCTTTCCTTCGTGAAAGGAGGACAACTTGTGCGGCAGACAAAAGCAGTAGTGATTTGCCTTATCATCTCTGATGTAGTCCATGATCCACTCACTTCAATTGCATCCGGTCCAACGTCCCCCGATTCGACTACGTATGGGGATGCAAAAGAAATCCTTACGAGGATGAGACTCTGGGGGAAAATACCCGCAACTGTTCGAAACGTCATTGAAGACGGGATCCAAGGGCGTATTCCTGAGACTCTCAAGAAGGATGATGCTGGATTTGAAAAGGTGTTTAATTATCTTATCGCGAACAATGAACACGCTTGTCAGGCTGCCGTAAACAAAGCAAGTGAACTTGGGTATAAGACAAAACTACTTACAACAGCGATAACTGGAGAAGCAAAAACCCTTGGCCCCTATCTCATCGACAGAGTCAAGAACAGCCTTCTGATTGGAAAAACTGCGTTTCTCTCTGGTGGTGAACCAACGGTCACTGTTCATGGGACTGGAATCGGGGGACGCAACCAAGAGCTTGTCCTTGCTTGTGTGGAGGAGATTGCACAGAGCGATATCGTTATTGCTTCGTTTGCTACGGATGGGGCTGATGGGAATAGTACCGCAGCTGGTGCAATCGCCGATGGGTCCTCCCTTGATCGCGCCAAGGAAAAACACTTGATTCCTTCTCGTTTTTTAAAGAACAATGATTCGTATATGTTTTTCCATAGCTTAGGTGACACGCTGACTACTGGTCTGACTGGGACAAATGTGATGGATATCCAGATCATTCTTCGATGAGCTACGTTCATTTTTCAGACAGGAGATAATAAACCTTTTAAGCGTGAAGAAGATAACAAACTGGGATGAACTCAATCAAAACATTGTTCCAAAACTAATATATAAATATTTCGTATAATAATACTATTCGTAAGAATAAAAAACTCTTTCCTGTATAAAAAACTCCAAGCAAAAGTAATATAAACACTGAAAAAAATCTGTATGTGGAGATAAAATATGCAAAATATGCGTTCGATGCAGTTGTTTATTACTGTTGGTCTTAGTTTTTTCTTCTTCTTCGGGGGTATAATACAGAATACCCAAGCAGGGTTTGTTACCTACCCGGATGATGGAATCTGGGAGGATTCGTTTGATAACAGCTCAAGTGTCAAACTGACGAACTGTGAGGTGAAAGGCGGTGAAATCGTCCTGACTCAAGAGCTAAGTCAGGTCTCCTATAATTTTGCACAGAACGACCATGAAGCCTATGCATTTAATCCTAAATTGTTTATCCCTTTCTTCGATTGGTTCTTTCCTCAGCCCCAACTTAATTTGGAAACAAAATTTGGTAGTAACGATATCTTCAGAATAAAAAGTATCGACCAGGAATATGCAGCACGATCCTCTAGGGGATGGTTATTCAGTTCTGTGATGCATCATTTTCGATTTAAAGTCGATATTGACGCAGACACTATCGATTATATACGAATCCAATGGTATGGGAAAGCAAGTGCGTCATCAACTGTGTATTTTTATTATTACAATAATAGTCGTTTCGAGAGTTTAAAACGAGGCGCATGGATTAAATTAGGGGCAGACAGCTCCGATGGAGACGATTTTTCGGTGAATCACCTGATTTCTCATGGTAATCTGAAGTATGCAAAGGATGCAAATAACTACGTCGATGTCTTGGTCGTCGTTGCATCCACCCCGTTTCAAGTCGTTACGTTATCAACGAATTATATAGAACTACTGGCACAGACGGAGGAAGGGTACTCGTTAGATTACGCCGTCGCTGAGACAAAAACCGACATCGTTCCTTCGAACATCACCAAAGGTGCTTTTTATTGGGATCTTTTGACCTGGGATGATTATCAGCCGTCCGGAACTGAGGCTCGTTATCAACTGTTGTATAAGAATGCAACCGGGAAATTCGTGGAAGTCGAAGACGCGGTATTACCGGGAAACCAGAAGGGGTTTCGAACGTCCCCTGTCTATTTGAACACCCTCTCGACCTATGACTATGGGACGACATATAATAAATTGAAGATCCGAGTGAACTTTTCAACGGAGTCACCATCTGTCTCACCACGGATTTTCAACTGGGCTTTAAGCTGGCAGAATAAGAGCCGGTGGCAGGATTCATTTAACACCTATTATCGTATCGATCAGCGTACCAAGATTAACAAAGAAAACGGGACCATCATGATTTCTTCTATTCAAGATGAATGGCCGTTGTTTGGATTCGATGCTGGAAACACCAGGGCATCGGGTGGGAGAGGGGCAGCAACCAACACCCTCTACTGGTTTAGTGGGGAGTCTGTCGGTGGAGGGTTCCGAAACCCTGTTATCGGGGACGGAAACGTCTATATCTTTTCAGATGCCCGCTCCCTGCATCGATATCAGATTCTCTTGCCTAGTACTGCGGAGGAAGGGGAGCCGCGAATCAACGCCTCTTCGGTCACCTTTACTTCTGACGTGGTCAACTCGCCTGCATTGACAGACGATTTGGTGATTGTTGCCACCGGACAACAAGCATCTGGTGGTTCGAAAAATTATATCTATGGTTTAGAACTCAATAATCTCACCGAAAAATGGAAGTATGATTATGGTGAGAAGATTTGTTATGATGCGTCTCCCGTCATCGATGGGTCTTGGCTCTATATCACGACGTGGGGGGGAGACAGTGATAGCGGGGTGTTAGCTAATCCGTATACCAATAACAAACTTCTGGCATTAAATTTTGATAGCAATTCCGTCGAAAAGCGATGGGAATATCTCTTACCTGCTGCAAGTTATTCTTCTCCTGCGGTCACCACAGATAAGATCCTTGTTACCTGCAGTTCACCAAGCGATGACAGTGTGCTTGCGATCAATCGGGCTAACGGAACAAAGATTTGGAGTAAAGGGGTTGGAGCGGTCGGCCATGCATCCCCGGTCGTCTTTGGCGATACTGTTTTTGTCACCTGTCGGGTAGTATCTGACACTATCATAAAAAAATATACAACAAAGATTGTTGCGATGAACCTGAATGACGGAACCATCTTATGGAATGCAACGCTTGGAGCGTCGGTCTCCCCGAGCAATGTCGCGGATTCCACCCCTGCGGTCTATGATGGGATTCTCTACGTTGCAGCTGCGGATGGGACTGTCTATGCGCTTTCTGCAATCAATGGGACGACTCGCTGGTCGAAAAAAATATACACCGTTCCAAGCCAGGGTAGTGTCCTGCAGTCGTCTCCAGCGTACGCGGATAATCATGTGTACATCGGTACACCCGCGGGAAAGATCTATGCGTTGGAAGCAACCACGGGGAACCCTGCCTGGGATTATGAAACCTTCCCGATATGGACCGCAGCCCCGGTCCTCGGCTCACCCGTGGTCTCTAATGGGTTGGTTTTCATCGCTGATGAAAACGGGGTCTTGTATAGTCTCGGGCGGTTTACAACCTCCACAAAACAAGTCACCGGCCGTATTATCTCGGTGCCGATTCGATTGCCTGAGGCGCTCTGGTGGGATTCGTTTTATGCGGATATGTCCTTGAGCTCCACCCTGAGTAGTATTACGTTTAAGTTGCTTGATGAAAAAGGCAACCTGCTAAAGGAACTTACCAATAAAAGTAGTCTTGCCTCAGGGGGATTAGTCCTTGACCGAACGGTTCGTCTCCAAGCTGATTTCTCTGCTTCAAACATCACGCAGAACAACCCGAAACTCTTCCGGTGGTATCTCACGTTAACCTCTGATACGCAAGACCCATTCCTCAACAGTAGTAGTTTTACACCAAACCCTGGGGGCTGGCTTGAGGCAGTCGTTCCTGTCTTTACCATACGAGTGAAGGATAACGGGACAGGATTGCGTGTCAAATCTGCCTATTACACCTTAGAATACACCCTGAATAATGTGACGCAGAAAAGCACTTTCCTTGCCGCTTGTACAGGAGAAAACGGAACCACTGCCTGGGAGACACTCACGATGGATATTTCTGCGTTATCCTTCTTCGCAAACATCACTTCCTTAAAAAGCATCCAGTTTAATATCACGGATTTAGCGGGTAACACCGCTTCAAAAACCATTGCGTTTAAACAAGATATCAAAAAACCGACATCCTCTATCATCACTACCGGGATGAAAAACCAGTATACCTCCTCATTTGTTCGTATTAATGCCACGGCTACGGACACCGGGATTCTGAACGTCGATGCTAGTGGCATCAAACGAGTGGAACTGTATTATCGATATTCACAGAAGACGAACTTTTCTGGGGACTGGGTTTATTTTGCGAATTCTACAAGATCCTCACCGACGTGGTTGTTTAACTTCACCAATCGCCCGAGTCAACCAGGTGGGTATTTCGAGCTGTGCACACAAGCGATTGATAACGCAAATAACACCGAAGATCTCCCCTCGAAGGGAGATGTCATGTTTTTGTATGATTGGAAGGCACCTTCCCTCCCGAGTGTCTCGGGTGATACCCTGTGGTTTAACGAGCGACCGTCGTTCTCCGTGGTGTTCGAGGATGATTTCCGTTTAGATACGATCCAATACCGACCGAATTTTGATAGCGTATGGACCACGCTTGCCTCAAACATCAATGCCAGCGTGTATAACACCGATTCGGTGGGGAATTCCTGGGTTCTCCCCGTCTTGTATTGGGATCAAATGGAGGAAGGCGACATCTATTATCTTTATTTACGAGTGAATGATGCCCTGGGCAACATGGTAGAGACCCGTGATGAGACGCAAGCGATCGCGATTCGAAAGGACATCTCAGAGCCGTTGGTCGTCATTGACGTTCCCTTTGCAGAAGAAGACTGGAGTATGTCAACAAACTTTACCGTCTCCGGACAAATTAATGACCGCGAGGGCAGCGGTATCAAAGAAGCCTTGTTGTACTATCGTTATTCTGAGGATAACTCGAACTGGAGCGATTGGGAACCCTATGGTGGCTCGCTTGATTCCTCCCCGTTTGAGTGGGAGTTCGATGCGACCCAGGGAGACGGGTATTACGAGATGAAGATCGCGGTTACTGATTATGCAGGTAACGCGGTGGAATCTGCGGTGTTTCCCGTGGCGGTCGCCTCGTTCCCCACCGTCCTCGCTCTTGTCCTCGTCGGCCTGCTCGTCGTCCTGATCATACTCAGCGTCCTTGTCTATCTGAACTGGACGAAAAAACAATCCTCTTAAGCCTTCTTGTTCTTTTTCGCTTGGATCTTTTTTACGTCCTCAAGACGGTATTCTGGGAACACCACTCCTGCGTACCCACAGGTGTTGCATTTCCATTGGTTCAGGAGTCCTTTCGCATAGGATTCTGCTGATAAGTCTGGTTGCGTGTCTGTACTGTTACATTCAGGGCAGACTCGAACATATTTTTTTACCATATTTTTCACCTTCATTCAATGTAGATAGCTGGTCGTAGGGGACTGGCAAACTTTGTTTTCTTTGCAGGGTCGTACAGATCTTCCTGGTCAGCACGGTAGATTTCTACAGTGCAATGAAATACGTCGCTGAGATAGGCGGTTGCATCGGAGAGGTGTGCTTTTTCGTCGATGGCTATGAGAAAACGTCCCCGGTCTCTTTCATTTAACATTTTTATCTCTGCTGCGAGTTTCCCAATGAATTGGGACACCTGCTGACCGAGCGGTTTCATGGCTGGATCCGCCAGGGTCTCCTTGATGAGTTGACTAACGTTGAATGTCTTTTGATCTGATTGCTGAAGTGCTTTTCTGTAGATGTGTTGTTTCCATGCTGGTGAGGTATAAATGCAGATTTTTTTCGGGGTTATCTTTGTGACTTTCACGATTTCGTTGATATCCTCGATCACCCTTGTCAGCAGGTATTCTCCTACCTCGTCTTTCTCTGAGATTTCCTCGGGGTTGAACGTCGGATACGTTTCATTGGAAACGAATGGTGGGTATCGTTGTGTTGCCCAGAGTTCCTCAGCGAGATGGGGGGTGATTGGTGCCATCAGGATGATCCAGGTGCGGACCGCTTGCGTCAGCAGGCTTTTCTCTGCTCCCCCTCGTTTCAGGTACCATTGGAGGTCTTTGTGGATCTCAAAATAAATCTCATTGGAGGCGACCCGGAGATCCAGGGTTTCAAACGCATCCAGGATCTTTTGTACTCGTCGTTGCAGCGTGCTTTGTAACCAGTTATCCAGGTTCTGTTGTTTATGATCTGGCAGAGTTGAGAGTTGCTGGATGAGTTTCCAGATGTTGATGACTCGGTTCTTGTATTTTAAGACGGTTTCTGGGTCCCATTCAATATCGACGAACGGAGACCCGATATGGAGATAGTACAGTCGCATCGCATCGACACCGTAGGTGACTGCTGCCTCTACGATGGGTTCCGCGCCACCCTTGGATTTGCTGATCTTCTCTTTTCCTTTTTGCGTCACCCACCAGTGGACAAAGATTC
>JBAZLE010000076.1:0-9700 GCA_041650455.1 Thermoplasmatota archaeon
TGAGCAAGTCCGCAATTGAACGAGGACTTGGCAGAAGTACGTTTATTCGAACTTATAATAGTGAAGAGAAGCGATACCCTGGAGGACAAGAAGACCACTTTGAGATTCCCAATCCGGATTGCCGAGGGGTACGCAGTGAAGATGCATACAATAACCTTGGTGAAGATGGGTTAATCTCCCCAGAATGCAGTGCAGATGGCGGAGACGTTCTCATCGGAAAAACATCACCACCACGGTTCCTTGAGGAACCCACGGATTTTCTCACCCCACAGAAACGAAGGGAGACCTCCGTTACAGTACAACATGGAGAAGGGGGCGTTGTCGACAAGGTGATGCTCTCAGAATCAGTGAACGGATCACGGATGGTCAAGATAAAAGTCCGGGAACAACGAATCCCTGAACTCGGGGATAAATTCGCCTCAAAACATGGTCAGAAAGGAGTCATCGGATACGTGGTCTCCGCGGAAAACATGCCCTTCACACAAGATGGGATGTCCCCGGATCTCATCATCAACCCTCATGCAATCCCTTCAAGAATGACGGTCGCCCATGTCCTCGAGATGATCGGAGGAAAAGTCGGATCACTGGAGGGACGAATTGTCGATGGGACCGCGTTTAGCGGGGAAACAGAGGATCAACTCCGAACAGCCTTAGTCAATAACGGATTTAACCATGCGGGAAAAGAAACCTTCTATGACGGACTCACCGGACGACCATTGGAATGCGAGGTGTTCGTTGGATGCATCTACTATCAGAAGCTGCATCATATGGTCGCAGGGAAGATCCATGCACGATCACGAGGACCCGTGCAGATCCTCACCAGACAACCAACAGAAGGCCGAGCCCGAGAGGGGGGTCTACGGTTCGGAGAGATGGAACGGGATTGTCTCATCGGCCATGGTGCCTCAATGGTCATTAAAGACCGGTTGTTAGATGAATCAGATATCACCATGAAATATGTCTGTAACACCTGCGGTCATATCGCAATGATCGACCGTCATGGTCGGCTCCATTGCTCCATCTGTGGGGATAAAGCAGACATTCACCCGGTGGAGATGAGCTATGCCTTCAAACTTCTTATTGACGAATTGAAATCTCTTGTGGTGGTACCACGGATTAAACTGGAGTCATTGGTGTAGGGGGTTAAAGAGATGGCAGGACGAAGTATCACAAAAAAAATCGGGGCGCTTGAATTTTCAGTTCTCTCACCAAATGAGATCCGCAAGATGAGTGCGACGAAGGTCATCACTGCGGATACCTACGATGATGATGGGTTCCCCATCACCATGGGACTGATGGATCAACGTCTGAGCGTGATTGAGCCGGGATTACGCTGTAAAACCTGTGGGTTGAAAGTCGGAAAAGACAAATGCCCTGGACATTTCGGGCACATCGACCTCGCAATGCCGGTCATTCATGTCGGGTTTGTCAAAACCATCAGGAATTGTCTCCGGGCGACGTGTCGGAAATGCGGACGGATCCTTCTTACGGAAAGAGAGCTCCAAGAGCATCGAAAAACCATTGAAAAAAACAACGCAGAGGGTCGTGACAACGCCTATATGTTTAAAATGATTATCAGCAGTGCGACAAAAACAGAGGGATGTCCACGATGTGGAACGCAGAGCGGAAAAATCGATTTGGATAAACCAACGTCGTTTCGAGAAAACGGAAAGAAGCTGACACCAACAGAAATCAGGGAATGGCTGGAGAAAATCCCTGACCAAGACCTTCCGCTGCTTGATATTAATGTCCTCTCGGCACGGCCCGAGTGGATGGTCCTGACCGTCTTACCCGTGCCTCCCGTTACGGTTCGCCCATCTGTCACCCTTGAGTCAGGGGAACGATCAGAGGATGATCTGACCCACAAACTCGTCGATGTCATCAGAATCAACCAACGCTTACAGGAAAACCGGGACGCCGGAGCCCCTCAGTTAATCGTCGAAGACCTCTGGGAACTGCTCCAATATCATGTGACTACCTACCTGGATAACCAAACATCGGGGATCCCCCCCGCACGTCACCGGTCAGGCAGACCGCTGAAAACCCTTGCGCAACGATTGAAAGGAAAAGAAGGAAGGTTCCGAAGCAATCTTTCAGGGAAACGGGTGAATTTCTCCGCCAGAACCGTTATTTCACCTGACCCAAATCTCAGCATCAATGAGATTGGCGTGCCCAAAGAAATCGCACGAGAACTCACCCTACCGGTTCGCGTCACCACCCAAAACCTGGAATGGTGTAAAACCATTATCAAACAAACCGCACAAGCGGAAAAACCTGGTGAGAACTATCGACCGAGAGTGAATTATGTGAAGCGATTCCGGGAAGGCGTCGAACAACGGATGAAGGTTACAGAGAAAAACGCTGATGATATCGCTGAGAAACTCGAACTGGGTTTTATCATCGAACGACAGCTCATGGATGGCGATATCGCGTTGTTTAACCGTCAGCCATCGTTGCATCGGATGTCGATGATGGCACATCGCATCAAGGTCATGCCCAACCGGTCGTTCCGTTTTAACCTCTCAGTCTGCCCCCCGTATAACGCTGATTTTGATGGTGATGAGATGAACCTGCATCTGCTACAGGGGGAAGAAGCAAAAGCGGAAGCAGAGATCCTCATGAAAGTGCAGGAGAACCTCATGTCACCCCGGTTCGGTGGAGTAATCATCGGCGGATTGCATGATCATATCTCAGGGTGTTTCCTTCTCACCTATAAAGATAAAACGTTTTCCAAAGAAAAAACCTCAGAAATCCTGGCGACATTCAAGTACAAAGGGAAATTCCCGGAAATTCATGAAGAAAACGGGGAACGCATCGTGTATGGAAGGGACATCTTCAGTGTCTTACTGCCCAAGGACCTCAGCATTGAGTATAAAGCAAAAGCATGTTACCATTGTGACGTGTGTAAAGCCGCGGATTGTCCCCATGGCGCGTACGTGATTGTGAAAAACGGCAAACTGAAACAAGGGATCATTGACGAAAACAGTATCGGATCCTTCAAAGGAAGGATTGTTGAGCGGATCATCAGGGATCATGGGACGGCAGCGGGACGTGCGTTTATCGATGATGTCACCCGCCTGGGGATAGCCGTGGTGACCGTGATTGGGTTTACCACCAGTATCGATGATGAGGATATCCCAACAGAGGCGAAACGGCAGATTGGTGAAGGGTTGCAGAAAGCGCAAAACAAGATCAACACCCTGGTCACCGCCTATGAACAGGGAGAGCTGGAGTCTCTCCCTGGTCGAAGTCTTGAAGAAACCTTAGAGATGGAGATCATGCGGGTCACGGGTCGAGCAAGAGACATGGCCGGGGAAATCGCAAGTAAATACCTCGGGCTGAACAACAGCGCGGTTATCATGGCAAAATCAGGGGCTCGGGGGTCCATGCTGAACCTGTCGCAGATGTCCGGATGTGTCGGACAGCAGGCGGTCAGAGGAGAACGAATCTCCCGAGGATACAAGTATCGGACGTTACCTCATTTCAAAAAAGGGGACCTGGGGGCAAGTGCGAAAGGGTTTGTTGCGAACAGTTACAAAAGTGGTCTGAACCCGACCGAGTACTTCTTCCATTCCATGGGAGGTCGAGAAGGGCTGGTGGATACCGCAGTGCGAACCTCCCGATCAGGATACATGCAACGTCGTTTGGTAAACGCACTTGAAGACCTGAAAGTGGAAAGTGATGGAACCGTACGGCACACCGGCGGGGAAATCATCCAATTCATGTACGGGGATGACGGGGTGGACCCCACACGCAGTACAACAGGAAAAGCAGTGGATCTTGACCGGATCATCTACGACGTGAAACAGGAGGGCTGAGTCCATGGCAACACCCGCTTCAAAAAAGAAGACCACCGGAAAAAAACCGGAGAAGAAGAAACCAGTGAAACAACAAAGCACCCCTAGTAGAACAAAAAAACCTGCGATGAAGACCGTACCAAAGAGTAAATCGATACCGCTGAAGAAAAAAACGAAAGAAACGAAGAGTGAACCACAAAAGAAAAAAACAAGCAAGGAAACAAAGCAGGCACCTATCGCGGAGAAAAAAATAGAGAAGACAAAAGAACCAGAACGAAAGTTTCTCCCACCACCAGCCAAAAAAGAAGAAGAACCCAAAGAATATAAGGCGATACGAGGAGAAATACACAAGCTCTTGAAAAATCAGTACCTCCCTATCTCTATCATCGATGGTATAATCGAGCGTGCCGCGCAAGATAAAAAAATCGAGGGAAAACTGAAAAGCATCGTTGAAAAAGCATTAGAGGAATACGCGAAAAATCGTATCGACCCAACGGAAGCATGCGGGATGATCAGTGCACAGAGCATCGGAGAACCAGGCACGCAGATGACGATGAGAACCTTCCACTACGCCGGTGTGGCGGAAATCAATGTCACCTTAGGTTTACCACGGCTGATAGAAATCGTGGATGCACGGTCCACCCCTTCGACACCAATGATGAACATTTACCTGCGGGATGAATATCGAATAAATCCCGATTTAGCAAAAGAAATCGCCAATAAAATTGAGATTACTCGGCTCACCGATGTCGCAGACATTGAAATGGACCTGGTCAACATCTTCATTACCATTAAACCGAATAAAAAAACAATGGAGAAGAAAGGCATCACCATCGATGACCTCTTAGAACGGATACAATCGCTTCGGAAGCTGTCAGCCAAAATAGAAAAAGACAACATAAAAATAACACTGGATGAACCCGGATACAAGATCCTTCAGAATACGAACGAGACGTTAAAGAATTTGAAAATCAAAGGAATCGACGGTATCAAACGAGTCATCATCAGAAAAGAACCAAATGAAGGATACGTTATCTACAGCGAAGGCAGTAATCTGAAAGAAGTCTTAGAAATCGAAGGCGTCGACCCGTACCGGACGACCACCAACGACATTCATGCGATCGCTCGAGAACTCGGGATCGAGGCAGCACGCAACATGATCATTCAAGAAGCGTATGCCACTCTCTCAGAACAAGGGTTAAACGTCGATATGAGACATATCATGCTTGTTGCTGATGTGATGACTGCGGATGGGACCGTACGCGCCATCGGCCGTCATGGTGTCAGTGGTGAGAAAAGCTCGGTTCTTTCACGGGCGGCTTTTGAAATTACCGTCAATCACCTCCTCCTCGCCAGTCAACGAGGGGAATCAGACGAGCTCAACGGTGTCGCCGAGAACATCATCGTCGGACAGCCAGTGAACCTTGGCACCGGTGCAATTGAACTTGTGATGAATCCGAAAAAACCAAAACAGAAGGGAAAATAAATGGTAGACGTAAACAAAGCATTGAAGGATGTCTCAAAGAAAGGGACCATTATTCTTGGAGAGAAACAGACGAAAGCAGCGATACAGAAAGGCACCGCAAAACTGGTGGTGATGGCGAAGAACTGCCCGTTGGCAACAACCATTACGACCCTTGCGAACGAACAGAAGATACCAATCTTCACCTATGCATCCACTGGTGTTGAGCTAGGGTATACCTGCGGGAAGAACTACGCGGTATCCTGCTTTGCCGTACTTGAAGAAGGGGACTCAAACATCTTACAGCTCGTCAAGAAAAGGAACTAAGCAGAATGGCAGAGATCATTTTATCAAACGAAACCGTTCAGTACATCAACCTGGCCTCCAAATATACCGGGGCGAGCATTCGAGACTGCCTGGTGGAGGACGACCGGGTGGTGTTTATTGTCGAGAAAGGCCACCTAGGGATCGCGATAGGGAGCAAGGCAAAAAACCTTGAAAGACTACGGGCACTTCTCAAGAAAAGTGTCAAGTTTGTTGAATTCGATGAGGATAAAACACGGTTTGTTCAGAACCTCTGCAAACCATATAATGTGACGAAGGTGAGCTTTGAAGAGAATGATGGGGTAAGTGTCGCACGAATAGAGGTCAATCCAAGGGATAAGTCCAAGCTGATCGGGAAAGGCGGACGAAACATCAACATGATCCGAAAGATGGCTCAACGGCATCATCAGATAAAAGACGTACAAATCGCGTAAGGATACCACCCTGCTGAGTAACGCTTTTAAAGGGTCGCATATTCCAGCATCATAGGGGGCAGCGTGTGCGCATCCAAACTCATCCGATAATCGATTTTAAAAAACGGAAAAAACTTCCGTTTTCCTATCAAAAAAAGAGGATTATCGGGGAGCAAGGGGATACGATTGCCTCAGCGCTTCACGCTGCAGGGATCAAGACACTGACAACAAGTTTACAATATGAAAGCCCCCGAGGTTTTTTCTGCGGGATCGGGAAATGCTCCTCGTGCCTGATGCGGGTGAATGGTGTACCAAATGTACGAACCTGCATCGCCCCTCTGACGGAAGGCGTCATCGTCGAGATGCAAGACAAACTCGCGACCTTACCAGATGCAGAGTTCAAAGGAGTACCAAAAAAAACACTCACGGTCGATGTCTTGGTGGTCGGTGCTGGGCCTGCTGGCTTGTGCGCGGCTCTCGAGAGTGCCTCTCAGGGTGCGTCCGTGTTACTCGTTGATGAAAACCAGTGTGTGGGAGGGCAGTTGATAAAACAAACCCATAAATTCTTTGGTTCGAAACAGGAACGGGCAGGGACGCGCGGTATTGATATTGCCAAAGAACTAGAAAAGGATGTCCGGAGCCTTCAACGAGAAGGAAACATCATGGTTATGACCGAATCGACGGTCATCGGGTATTACGAAAGTGAGAACAAGCATCGTTTCGGTGTGGTGGAACGTTACGAGTATCAAAGCACGCTGTATGATGTCCAATGTGATGCAGTGATCCTCTCGTGTGGTGCAATGGAGAACATGCTGTTGTTCCCCGGGAATGATCTCCCAGGGGTGTATGGTGCAGGAGCGGTTCAGACATTGATGAACGTCTATGGCGTCAAACCTGGGAAGCGCGTCCTGATGGTTGGGGCAGGTAACGTTGGGTTGATTGTCTCCTATCAGCTCTTGCAGGCGGGGATAGCGGTCGATCGTGTTGTGGAGGCAGCACCCGTCATCGGGGGGTATAATGTCCATGCTGCGAAACTGCGACGTTGCGGGGTGCCGATACAGGTGTCCCATTCGATTAAGGAAGTCTGTGGCAAAAACAACGTGGAAGGTGCGGTGGTTGTCGCACTCGATCACCAATGGAAACCAATCAGTGGCTCGGAGGAATATATCAAATGTGATACGATTTGTCTTGCTGTTGGACTGACTCCTTCCACCCGATTGCTCTCACAAATCGGCGTCCAACTGGAATTCATCCCGGAAGCAGGTGGATACGTCGCGCTTCATGATAGGACAATGCAGACCTCAGTAAAAGGAGTATATGTGGCAGGGGATGCCTCAGGCATCGAAGAAGCATCAACCGCGATGATCGAAGGGAAAATTGCTGGCCTTGCCGCAGCGATTCAACTCGGGCGGTCGAAGAACAAAAAACTCCTGATGCAGTACCATAAGCAACTTACTCAGCTCCGGGCAGGTCCCTTTGGAGAAAAACCACGGATCGCAAAAGAAAAAATAGCCCACGAGAAGGAGAAACATCATGCGTCATTATGAGAAAACCGGTATCCTTTCCATAAAGGATTTTCAGGTTCCCTCGAAGAAACAACTGGAAAAAGGCGTCGCTATCCTTGAATGTGTCCAGGAAATCCCCTGTAACCCTTGCGTCGATGCCTGCCCGGTCCATGCCATCTCCATGAAAGATATCAATGCACCCCCGGTGAATGATTTTGAGCAATGCATCGGATGCTCAAAATGTGTTGGTATCTGCCCAGGACTCGCTATTTTTGTCGTAAAGGTAAAAGAGCAAACCGCCTGGGTGACCCTCCCTTATGAATTCCTCCCAGCGCCTCAAGTAGGAGCATTCGTGAAAGCATTGGATAGAACCGGAGCAATCCGGGGGAACGCGTTGGTGAAAAAAGTAGTTAAACAAGGAAAAACCATGGTGATTACCATAGAAATTCCCAGCGATCTTGCCATGGATGTTCGGAACATAAGGGTTTGAACCATGAAACGAAGTATTGTCTGCCGTTGTGAAGACATCAGCGAAGAAGACGTCCTTTCCGCGATAGACGAGGGGTACACCGATATCGAGGAGCTTCGTAAGAAACTCCGGATCGGTATGGGGCCTTGTCAAGGCCGGGTCTGTCTCCAACTCGTGGCACGTATCCTTGAAAAAAAAACAGGGAAGAAGGTAGCAACCATACCGCTTCCGACGGTGCGGCCTCCGCTAGTCCCTGTGTCTCTTGGAACATTGGCAAGTGAAAAAGATGAAAAATAAAGCAGATGTCGTCATAATTGGAGGCGGGGTGAACGGGTGTTCTCTCGCCTACAATCTTTCAAAAAAAGGACTTGATGTCGTTGTCGTGGAGAAAAAATATCTTGCTTCGGGTGCGACCGGGGCGTGTGGTGCAGGGATCCGACAACAATGGTCAACAAAAGAGAATGCATCCCTTGCGATTCAGAGTGTGAAGATCTTTGAACAGCTCAGTTGCGAGCTTGGGCAAGATATCGAGTTTCGTCAAGGCGGATACCTGATTGCTATCCATGATGAAAACGAGATGAAACAAGCAGAGAAGAATGTCACGATGCAACGGTCTCTTGGGTTACGGGTCGATATCCTGCCTCCTGAGAGAATCACCCAGGTCGTCCCCATCCTTGATGTTACAGGGATGAAAGCGATCGGGGCGACGTTCTGCCCAACCGATGGGCATGCCAATCCGTTCAAAACCACGTTTGCGTATGCGGACGCAGCCAGGAACCTTGGGGCAGACATCAACACACATACCACGGTTGTTGGCCTCAAAGTCCAAAAAAAATCGATTCATGCGGTGATGACAGACAAAGGAACGATCCAGACCGATGTTGTGGTGAACGCCGCAGGGATTGATTCGAAAACACTCGCAAAAATGGTGCACGTCACCCTCCCGCTCACCCCGTTTCGCAAGGAAATCATGGCGACAGAACGACTGCAACCCTTGTTTGAGGCGATGGTCATCTCTTTCAAAGACGGGATTTACTTCAGCCAGCAGAAAGAAGGACAGATCGTCGGTGGACTACCAATCCCTGAGGAGAAAGGAGGATATAGAACCATGCCGACGTTTGCGTTCCTTGAACATATGGCGCAGACGCTCACCATGTACGCACCGGTGTTAAAACACGTTAACCTCCTCCGACACTGGACCGGGTTCTATGACGTGACCCCCGATGCACGACCTATCCTTGGCGAGGTAAAAGAACTCAACGGTTTTGTCCAATGCAATGGATTCAGTGGCCATGGGTTTATGATTTCCCCGATGGTGTCGCAGCTGCTTACTAAACTCATCGCGGAGGGAAAAACATCTGAGGTCCTAGAGAGTCTTAACTTGGAGCGTTTTAAAGGAAAGAACATTGATAAGGAACTCTCTGTGGTTGGTTAAAACTCAAACCATTGAACCTTTCCATTCGCCAGAAGCGTCTTGAGGTGTTCTTGTTCTTTGGTGAGGGGGACGTTCTTTTCCTTGAAGAGGACGAATAAGATGCTATCCTCTTCGAATTGAACTCCATCCACTGGTGAACCAAGGATCCGGAACCGCTCCAGGTCATAGAGGTAATATTTCATTTTCTCCTGATATCGTGTATCCTGACCGATGAGAGTCGTTATTTTATGTTGCAAAGGTGAGACCACCGTTCGATAGGAAAGTATCACTCCAAGAATGACTCCGAAAAAACATC
>JBAZLE010000077.1:0-9624 GCA_041650455.1 Thermoplasmatota archaeon
ACAACTCGTATACGAACACCGGCACGAGAAAGGACATCACCGGATGATAGAAGAGGACCAAAGTGAGAAACTCGCCCCAGGCTATACCAAAAAAGTAACCGACCATGGGACCTGTTGAATTTGGATAGCCAAACCAGAGGACTTTTGTGATAAACGCTTCATACAGTCCGAACAACATCCCAAAGAAATAGAGTTGGCGAGGCGTGGTTTTTTTCCATAGAACTGCCACATTCAGAAAGAATACCGCATGCCCGAGATACAAGGGGTACACGAGGAGAAGGCCCCAAGAATCGAGAAACCACAGGGTCGATGCTCCAGAAAAGACTTCTGCAAACAGTACAGAGAGAGCACCAAGAAGAAGAATCGATGAGAGCTTCTTCATACCAGAAAACATCACGAGTTTGTTATTTAATCATACCGACAAGAAATTTTTTGACCTATGAAAAAACAAAGGGGCAAAAATTAATGAACAGTCTGTTTATTTCATACTAGAGGAGCTAACCATATGGTCACTGATGAGGAGTTAATGAATATCGCGCAAAAAGAGGCAAAAAACAAGGTAGGATTCTATATCCACTTCGCGTGCTATATCTTGGTGAATATCATGATGTTAATCACATGGGTATATTTTTTTGAGAAAACAAACGTCACAGAACTCTTTCCCATAGTGGCGGGTCCCATATTCGGATGGGGCATCGGTATCGTCGCGCATTTCATTAGCGTTTTTGCCGGACCAAGCGAGAAGCGAGTAAAAAAAGAATTCAAAAAATTAAAAGAACAGCAAGAATGACGTAAAATTCCAAAGAAAGAATCTGCTGTTCACCCCTCAGGAATCTTTTTTCTTCACTCGGTATAACAACCAGATGTACTGCTGCTCCAATCGCTCCGATTTCATCAGGGTAACCGTCCATTTTTTTTCTAGGTCATGAAACATGCCATAGGATTTTTTCCCGACAAGAACCGGGTGGACCAGTAAGCTTATCTCATCGACCAATCCTTGGTTCAGCAGGAGATTTCCCAGGATTCTTCCTGTATCCGTCAAAATTGTTCTTGCCTGGTACTCCTCAAACAACAAATGCAAAGCTTGGCGCACGTCGACAGCATCACGTCCGATGCAATGATACGTATACTGGCGTTCATCAAGATAACGGAGATATCGTTTCGGTGTCTTCTGCGACACGAGCACCAGAACATCTCGGCACAGCTCAAACCGTCTGCAGGTATGCAGCAGTCCTTCAAGCCTGCCTTTCGAATCCACCAGCACCCAAGCAGGCAGGGTGTTCTTCCGCTTTGGTTTTTTGAAGTCAGAGGCATCTTCAGGGGGAATGCCATCTTCGTATAATGCAACACCTGCGGTGATGGTATGCGACCCAATCAAATGCATATCTGGTTTAAACATCCCCGCAATGCGATAATGTAACTCCATATTTGGTTCAAAGGACGTCAGGGAGCCATCGATGCTGATAGAATTATGAATGATGACCTTGGGTATCATCGAGCTTCCTCCTATTACACTACGTGATTTGTGCGATAATCACCACATAATTTTTCCCATATTTTTGCGCACATTTCGGACAGGTCGTATACCACATGTACCATTTCAAGATCTTCACGCCTTTTTGTGAGGCGAACTGTTCAAAATCCTTACACCATTTCCCAGTGTCTTGAAACGGACCTTCATAAACTTTACTGAGGAACCTGCCGGTGAGGGTGGTATTTTCTTCACCGGGAATTTCCTTATCGACAGCAAGGTAGACGTCCATTTTCCATTTGGAGGTATGATCGGACAGACACATCCCGTCTGATATTGTTGCTTGAGCGTTTTGCACTTTTTCGTCAAGTTTTTTCATCATACCACCAAAATTGAGTGGCATATGCAGAAATGTCGAGACCGCCTCTTTGATGAACTTCTTCTTGCTCCATTCAAAGAACCTCCCGTCCCACGGCGTTGGATCAAACTTCGGACAACATTCATTTTCATCCATCATTTCACCCTTCCTAGATAGTTCTCATACTCGTTTACAATAAATTTTTTTCTTTTTTTTAGGATAGGGACTCCTTCCTGTTCGAGGAGTTTTTTCTGAGCGAGTGCGCCCCCTGGATATTTTTCGTTCAGGGACCCGTCTGCCTTCAACGTCCTCCAATAGGGGATACGAAGCGATTTTCCCTCGCATGTTGCCTCCTCGGCGGCATTTGCCGCGGTCATAATAAAGATTCCTGTTGTCAGTGAACAGCACGCTTGCACATGATGATGCTTGGCAATCGCCTTGCAGATCTCGGCAAGAGTGATCACTTTCCCCTTGGGGACCTGTTTCATCACCGCGACGATTTCACTGGGGTTCACAAGGATGACATCATCCCCAGCCTCAGCTCCCATCTTATGAACCGCGTTGTAGCATGGAAAATTCTTTTGAAGCTTCAGAATCTTCGGGAGATTTTCTTTATCTGCAAGTTTCTCCTGCCACGACTTCTTCTTATATCCCATAGCATCACCGTTTCTTCCGTTGTTTTTTCAGTTCTGTTCTTCCTTCATACGGTCGAAAGAATAATGTATACTCCTCTGGTGAAATCTGACCGGTGTATTTCTTTTTTATCTCATCAATAATGTCAGCACGCAATGGTAATATCTCGCAGGTCTCAAAGAGGTCGCAGAAGGAGCAATTCTGGAGGTGTTTGCCAGAGGCACAGGGTCGTACAGGGCACTCGGTGTCCAGATGGGGCCCCTGATTGTTGCATCCGACACAAAGGATGCGTTCTTCGGGTACATCAAGACCAAAAAAGGTCTTCCATGCGTTTCTGATGGTTGTTCTGGTGGCAAATCGGTCAACATTCTTGACATAGGCTGGACAGAGGTCACAGCGGTACCCACAGAACGAAACATGCTGTTTACTCATCGTCCCACCGATACTTTTTTTTCTTTGTTTTTAACGTTTCGATATCACAATGAAAACACAGTCCGTTATGGCAGCACACAGTGCCTCCACAGGTTGGGCAGCGCCATTTTTCTTCTTGTGCTCTGAGAAACGGTTCCATCCCATTCTTTTGGAGGGATGCGAGGTTTTCTAGAAGACTCATCCGAAACAAGGCCTGGTATCGTGCATCAATCTGCCTGAGGGGGCCACAGGGGTAGTCCGGGCATTCATAACAGAACTGAACACTGTGTTTCGACAACCGTTTGCATCTTTTTTTCAGAAACGCGCATTTCTTCTCCCGAGGCCGGCACCCGATACAGTACGAGAGATGGACACCTTTGCTTTTCACATCGTATGCAACCGCGAGGTACCCACTGCAGACGTTACAGTCCATCCCACAAGGAGCGATAAGGTCCTGAGAAAATTGTTTCCCCATGTTGCAAACCACGAAACGAGATAACAGACAATAGGCAGGTTGGATATTAAATAGTATCTGTGATATCATGAGGCGTGATTCCGACGATCGGGAAGAGCAAAAACATGAACCTGGAAGACGCTGTGTTGTTCCATCATCGAAACGAATGGCGTTTATGGTTAGAGAACCATCATAGGACAAAAAAAGAAATCTGGCTGCTCCATTATAAGAAACAAGCAAAGAAACCATTCTTGAATCACATTGATGCCGTAGAGGAGGCACTCTGTTTCGGTTGGATTGACAGCAAATTAAAGAAGATCGATGACGAGCGATTCATCCTGAAATATACCCCCAGGAAGCCAAAGAGCGTCTGGTCGAAAATAAACAAAGAAAAAGCGGAAATTTTGATGCAATCTGGAAAAATGACGCAAGCTGGTCTGGAGAAGATCGAAGAAGCAAAACAACAGGGTCTCTGGGACATCGCATATACCAACAAGGTACGGGAACAAATCCCTGCTGATCTAACGCTAGCGCTTCAGAAAGACCAAATCGCATGGACGAATTTCCAACAGTTCGCGAATAGTTATCGCAATATGTATTGCGGATGGGTGCGAGGAGCAAAAACATTTGAGACGAGAAAGAAGAGGATTTCTGAAGTGGTGAGACGTTCCCGACTCAATAAAAAACCAGGAATAGAGTGAGAGAAAAAGTAAGAAATTCCAAAAAAAAAGAAGGAAAAAGCGAGGGGTGGATTATCCCTCGATTGGGACGGGGGAGTCCCATTCAGGACTGAAGATAACTAAGGTTGGGTCCCCGTAGATACAGTGAACGGTCGTAATCTGTTTTGTGGATGGCCCATACATGGAAACAGGATCAAGGGTGGTGAAATCTCGGTAATGGAGCCAGACGTCTTTTGAGTAGGCTTGACCAATAGTTTCCCCCTGCATCATGGCACGTTCAAAGACGATGTCATCCAACAGATCAGCCTCTGGGCGAAGCCCGGAACCTGCATTGCCATACCAGAGGACCGCCCCATGGTCAAGATACACCATTGGTCCATATGCATCACCGGTGGAGCAGGACTGATAGAAGACCGCACAGCTTTTCAGATTGCCTAGCAGCTGATCAACGTAATCATACTGGATGATATCGTACAAGGAGGGGGGTTCTGGGTTATACCAAGACAACCCATTGTTCCTCACGATACGCCAAGAATCAAACCCACTATAGCCACGCCAGGCATCCCACCAGGCCTGTTCTGGGTAGTTACAATGCTCGGTCTGGTAATACTGGGCAGAGATACCGCTTCCCCCAGTACCGTGACCGGTGTAATAGAACACGCTGACTCCATCGTTCATGCGCTGCAGGTGCGCATCCCAGAGACAATGCCCATCGAACGTTCTCAGGTGTGAACTGAGCACGTTTTTCATGGTTCGACTGGAATAGGTGATATCGCTTTCACCGTTGTTGTAGGTCCAGGTTTCACCATCAGGGAAATTCATCAATTGTGCAGTTGTCGTATTTCGATACGGGTTTGCAAAGATCAGTGCAGGATATAGCACGCTTCGTACGATGAGTGCTGAGGAATATGCAGGGGCATCACCGGGAATGTGACCGGCATAGGATTTGTTCCCAATCATGACAGAATGTAAGGGGAGGTAGATGTCGGTTCTGGGTGCAACAAAACAGTATGCTTCTTGGCCGTCGAGATCTAGACCGTACTGTGCGATCCACTCATGGGTCTCATTATGCATCTCGGCACGCCAGTATCGATCTGCGTCCAAACCAATTGGAGGTAAAATGCTAGGGTCCTTCGTTCTTAAAAAATCAATCATGGTGGTAAGGAGATGCATCGGGTTTTGGTCCACAGGTTCATCTGCATCGGGGAGATGCCCTGGGGCACGCGACCCGTGGTAGTAATCCCCATCCCAGAGTCGCCAGGTTTCAATTCGATCTGCCATCGCCGCTGGGTTGCCTGGGGCCTCTTCGATACGGAGGACTGGTGATCCATGGTACGCTGCGAGGTAGGCAGCGGGGGCGAAGAATCCTTTCCCTGTTTTGAGTGATGTAATCGTGATGAAATTTTCTGAGGCGCCATAGCTTTTTATGTGATCAACAATTTGCTGCATCTCTGTTAAATCAGCCTGCACCGTTATTCCCGCTGGGAAGCTCGCTTTGCCGATGTCTCCTCGTTCAACGAAGATGATTTTATTAATTCCAAGAGCTGTGAACGCGGCGGAAGTCGCAGGAGGAACCGCATTCTCAGTGACGTATAAAAGGGGTGCGTGATTTAAGGAGGCAATCACCGCGGCATTTGCTGCAGACACCTCTGCGTTTGCTCGTTTGGTGTTCACTGTTCTCTGATCAACCGTCACAGTGTATTTGATTTGAGATGCACCGTCTGCATACCGTGGGACGACAATCACCGTCCACCAACCCGCCTCAGGGTGCATCACTTCAGCAGTGAATTCTGTATGGGGTTCTGGGTTCCAGCATCTCCAGGGATTCACCGCAGGGTTCTCAAGTCCGTTCCATTCATGAATCGGATTGATCGGCCCGTTCCAGAGGGGCATATCTGGTGCGCGAACATATCCCTTGGGATCGATAAGGAAGACGAGCAGATCTGATGAGACCGTGGTTGTCACTTTCGCAGTGAGAACCGAATCAGCGTTCTTTACATGGACGTGGTAGCGGTCTCCTGCGTATTTCGTTACGCGTAGAAGGTCGAACTGGGTATTCAGCAGACCTGAGTTTGCGGACCACAGTCCAATTCGTGAGACTGGATGGTAGATATCAAACGCATTTCCCGGAGCATCGTACGGGGTCGGCCAGTCATCAGAGGCGACATCAATATATTTTGGGTACACCTGCGTCAGTAACGCACCAACGGAACTACCGGTTGTCACGCTAATCCCGGTGACATTGACATCAAGAGCACACCATTTCGGCCCAAGGAACATCAGGTACCCAAGATCCTCTAACAGCTTTGGATCATCATTTTGTATCTCAACGACATCGACGGTCCTCGTCAAGGTTCTGGTCCGTTTCAATATGGTTTTAACCTCATCGGTAAATCCGCTTCCATCAACTGCGACCACAGCGAGATCTGAGCTTCCCCAGTGTTGTTGTGCGATGCCGGCTGCCGCAGTGACAGGATCGGAAGGAACATCGTAGAGGGTTGCTGTTTTCCCATGGGTCGCGAGATACGCATTCCAATCATCGAGAAGGTACTGGGTGGTATCTTCCACAGTGCCACGAGTATCTTCCGTCTCATAGTAGTTGGTGGGTGTATCGTCTCCCTCGTAGACAATTGGGGCGACATATCGTGTGCCATCCGCAAGATAGTTGCACGCGGGGATCGCAGCGAGGTACCCAAATTCATCCTCTGTGCTTGCCACATCGTTTGTGATCCTGAAGGTTTTGGTTAGGGGGGTAATCAGCGGTCGTGGTATTTCTTGGGGAGCGGTTGCACTGGTTTCTATATTAAAGGTGAACAAATAGGCTCCCGAACCGTACGCGTAATACTTCCATTCTGTTGGCTCCGGGATATCGACCCAGCCAGGGAAGATGTCGACACGGACTCGCCACTCTCCTGTTTCCGTGGCTGGGTAAAGGAATTCATCATCATAGTATTGATTTGCCTCATAGACGAGGGTTCCGCTTGGGTTGTAGAGTTGGAGGTCAAAATCCGAAAGATATGCCACGGTTTGCATCTGGATACTGAACGAGATACCCTTCCCGCTCTGCACATAAAATTTATAGAAGTCATAGGCGTCGTTCCTGTCAAGGTATCCAAAGTATGAACCAGGGATAATGGAAAGTGCGGTGGCAAAAACATCAGGAGCGTCATCTCCGCTGCCTGCATCGTTTTGCGTCGTCATTGTGATGGTGAATTCATAGTCTCCTGTCCCAGTCCCGCTTACATATTGGAACTTGAGGTAGAGGTACCCGGTGTATCCCCCGGTATAGGTAATCGTCTCTAGGTCGCTTCCTCCATTTGTCGATGCCGCAACCTGTGTTTCATCTTTATCGATGACGTACAGATCAAAGTTGAACTCTGATGCAGGTGATAGCGTGATCGTAACCTCTTGACCTTCGCAGATGGAAAAGAAATACCAATCCTGCGGGTCGTTCGTGGTTAACGTTCCGGTTCTCCCGCGCCCAGGGGTGTTATCTACGATCTCCCCAGGATAGATGGGGGTGGCGCGATTAAAATCATTTCCTGCATCCCGTTTCGTACCAGCGTCTGGGTTCTCTTCGCTTTTCGACATCGGAGCAGGTTCATCGTCAAAAACATATTTTCGATCTGGAATCAACGGCCATAGGTATTCCTTTCCTTCAGGGTATCCAAGCGTTTGGTTTTGTTGGGAGAAAAGAGATACTGAGTGTTCATTTACAGAGCCGACGGGAACAACGACTAGGGTTCCGAAGAAAATGGCACAACAGACAACAGCCCATGTTTTTCTTTTATATTTCTTCATCTTTCATCCTCCAATTGTTTTTCTTTTTTTCCATATGAGGGAATCGAACGGGATCTCATCTCGTTCTGAAAGAACGTTTTTTCCTCATTCTTTGAGTTAGTTCGATGTTCCTCCAGCGAAATCCCATTCAAATTGTCCACACTCAATGAACTATGTTTTTCTAGATATAAAAGAGTTTTTTGTTCTAAGTTGAACGAATGAACATTTCATCTTCGTATTATTTTACTTTTTACCAATTTTTTAAAATAAGAAAAAAAGGAAAAAAATGAGTGAATCGGGTGTTATTGGAGATGAGACAACAACGCGCGAATTCGAGGGTGCTGCAAGAGTTTCAGCAGGACTGGATGCTTTTGGAAAAGTTGTTGGTAACGATCAGGGATTCGTGACGTGAGATCGTCATCACTGATTTGTGCGGGTGGAACGTGGGTGTCTTGACTATCGTCGCTGTTATGGATTTGTGCTGTGGGGGTGGTGGTGAATTCAATGATATCCCCAACACCCTGTGCGACACCATTGTCCCCGACCGCTCTGTACCAATATTTCGTACTGCTACTCAGATTCTCGATCGTTGCTTGGAAAGGACCGGTCGCATTCATGGGTTGGGGAGGCGTTTTTTGATCAAGTTGGTTGGGGCTGATGTCGCTGTACACGAACCAGACGGAACAGGATGCTGGTCCACCGGTATTCCAGAGTTCTGCTTTGAGCAGCGCAGAATCCTTGCCGATTTCTCCAGGTTGTCTGGAGATTACGAGAGGTCGCCCAGGTGCGACATTAAAAATCAGTCCTGCCCAGGTATCTGCATCATTTTCTGCCACTGCTTTGTAAAAGTAGGTGGTATTTGTGACAAGACCGGGAAGTGTTGCGGTGAACGACCCGACCTCAGTCATGTTCTCCAGGGTTGTCTTTTGATTTAATGCGTCTTTGTCAGTTCCATAGAGGAAATACACTGTGCAATATGCGGCTCCGCCCATGTGTGAGAGGTTTCCTTTGAGAGTGACCGAGGTAAGGTCGATGTCTGAGGCGTAATCAGTAAATACTCGTGGTCCGCCTGGGATGAAAACTGCGTCTGCCCCGAATCGATACTGGCTAGGTCCTTCAAGATACTCGCCGAAGGCTCGATAGTGGTATTGTGTGGTCCGGCTGAGGTTGTCGATGGTAAGTGAGAAAAATCCCAGACCTTGGTAATTATCTGCCCATGCACTCCATTGATAATCTTTCCAGTCTTGATGGAACTCGGTGTCCCATACAAATCCTTCGTTCCAATTATTTGAGTTTTCTGTGATCGCGAGTTGGCCCCAGATTCTGACTGAGGTTCCCTCTGTGTTGATATGGTCCCATCCGAAGGTATCAATGGTTCGTCCGATGCACCCGGAGAACAAGGAGACGCTGATGATCACAGCCGCTATACTCATTGGTAAAAATTTTGTTTTTCTCATTTTCCTTAGACCTCCATCAGTTGTAACTACGATATTATTTATATATATTTCTCATATTGATTTCGTTAATTGTCGATATTATCATTACCTATCCACCTTTACCTGAGAAGAAAAACAGTTACCTACAGATGAATTTATATCAAGACGAAGAGTACTTCAGACAAGCCCATCAAAGAAAAAAAGAAGGGGGGTTATTCATACCCACCGATTTTTAACGACGGATCGCCAAGCAACACCCACTGTTGGACAGACTTTGGATGTCCAGCAGCAAGATCAGTCATATCAAAGGTGTTCACATAGGAGGTAAGTGTTTGCTGGTAGGCTTGACCAAGGATGTCTAATCCTTCCGCTCCGTATTGTTTGAAGAATTCAATGGTGAT
>JBAZLE010000078.1:0-9593 GCA_041650455.1 Thermoplasmatota archaeon
CAAGAAGCAGATGTTGTCCTCATACTTCCATGTCGACACCGTCTCCCAGGTGTACTGAGGCGCGCCCTGGTCTTTTCTGGGAAGTTTCAAAGGGGCTCGATGAGGTCCTTTCCCCTGATACCGCAGGTGTTGTTCCGATTGAATCAGCTCAAACTGCACTCCATCACTCCGTAGTTCATCCACCACAGCCTCTCCGAGATGCTCCTTGACCTCTGTGATAAAATACAGTCCGACGTCATCCCCGATGGTTTCTGTTACTTCCAGATAGATGACGCGGATGAGCGCATCAAGCGCCTGCCCAAGATGTGATGGTGGTATCGTCTCAAAGGGAGGTTCAAAGGTCGTATGAACCCCGTCCTCGGAAAAGAAATCATCACGAATCGTCACCAGGGTGAGGAACTCAAATTTTGTTTGTAGTTTTTCCAGGGTTGTTTTCAGAGTTTGAATAGCAAAACTATCGAGAGTCCGCCGTCCGATTACGGAAAACAGTGCGTCAAACACCTGGGTCGTAAGAATAGAGTTTTTTGTTTTCGGCATAGATTCTAAAGTCAAAGGAACCATTCATTGTTTATTAACTCTTGTCTTCTCGTGTTACCAGATATGTCCCCACTCTTTGCTTTTGCATTCAGGGCAAACAAACACGAACCGGTCGTGTCGTTTCGGCATTTTCAGCGGCACGAGGAAGTTGACGTCACAATTTTTACAATGGTACATATGTATGATAGAATTTCGTCTCCCCTTCATCCGTGTTATACAACCATTGCAGGTTAAAATAGCTTTCCATGATAAAAAAATCATCATTTTTCTCCATGAACATGATGTATCCTCCACCCTATTGAACCACTTGCTCACACAAAAACTAGAGTTCTGATTAAAAGAGAACCCGAGGTCTTTTTTAACATCGCAGCAACGGAAGAAAATAGATTTATATAATATCACTTTGTATAAGTACACCAATGATGCCCCGAATGAGGAAACATCTCCTCTCCTTGCTTATCCTATGGATAGTTCTTCTGTTTCTTGCACCACGTTTGGGTCCTACGAACCAAGCCTATGAAACACAGACATTAAATCAATCGGGTACCGCATATGATTTTTTTAAGAATATCACGAATCTCTCGATACAGCATATTGTTGACGGCCTTGGTCTAACAATTGTGATGAAAAACAACGGGCAGATCCTTCTGGAGAATATTTCGGTATCGATCAACAGAACCAGTAGTTGTTTTGTTCGATTACAAACAACACATCATCGCATCCCGAGTCTAGCCATCAACGCATCGACGAAGGTTCCTATCAGACTTTTCGGTCTGAGTCTTGGAGTATTTCTTCCACAAACAGAGATAACGATTGTGGTTACCACCTCTGAAGGGATCTACAAGGAAGTACGAATCGTTACCAGGGTGTTTGGTCCTTTTACGCATATCATCGCGACGTATTATATCGGGGAAGCGTTTCAGGGGTACACCCTGTTTTCTCCTGAATATTCGAAAAAAACTTTTTTAATAGACAAAGAAGGAAACATTGTTCATACCTGGGAGAGCCACTATCTTCAAGGACTTGGGCTGTCCCTCTTAGAAAACGGAAATCTCCTCCGCACCATCCTGCCCTATAACAACCCGGTCTTTGTCGCAGGAGGGATGACCGGAGGCATCGAGCGGTTTGACTGGACGGGGACCAAGCAGTGGCAGTATAATTATTCAGATGCCCAGCATTGTCTGCATCATGGTATGGCACCTCTTCCCAATGGCAATGTCTTGCTGGTCGCATGGGAGTATAAGACCGCCCAGGACGCAATCGCTGCTGGTCGAACCCCTGATTCCTTACCCACGGGGGAATTATGGCCTGATCATATCATCGAGGTTGCACCGATTTCTCCTTTTGGTGGCACGATCGTCTGGGAATGGCATGTCTGGGACCATCTCGTCCAGGATTTCGATTCCCTGAAAGAGAATTACGGGCTGGTGGAGGATCACCCTGAGTTAATCGACATCAATTATGATAGTGAGGTCGGGAAGCAACGTGCGGATTGGAATCATATCAATTCCATTGCGTATCATGAGGAATTTGACCAGATTCTTGTGAGTGTCAAAAATTTCCATGAACTCTGGGTCATCGACCATAGCACCACCACAGAGGAAGCAGCAGGTCATACGGGAGGAAACAGTGGGAAAGGCGGGGATCTGCTCTATCGCTGGGGAAACCCTGCAGCATACCGCAGAGGCACCCCTAGTGAGAGAACATTGTTTGCCCAACATGATGCGTCATGGATACCACCCGGATGTCCTAACCAAGGAAATATCCTGGTCTTCAACAACGGCCAAGGACGACCTGACGGGCCCTACTCTTCAGTCGATGAACTGATTCCTCCTGTTGATGCAACTGGTATGTATTCACTATCACCTGGTTCTGCGTATGGGCCGGAAGAACCGGTATGGAGCTATTCCGCTCCCGACCCGTTTACTTTTTTTGCAGGATATCTATCGAGTGCCCAGCGATTACCCAATGGAAACACACTGATCTGCGATGGGGATCATGGCCTCTTTTTTGAGGTGACCACAGAGAAAAAGACGGTATGGAAGTATCACAACATTCTCCCTAACCCGCTCGCAAACCAAGTCTTTAAAATCCTCTGCTATGCACCGGATTATCCTGGGGTACAGGATCTTCAGTAATCGATATCTTTTCATAAAACCTTCACGGGTAGGTCTTTTTTAAGGCGAAGTATTATAAAAAGCGTATTTTTTTCTGCTTTGTCGTATAACTTAACCAAAAGAACTATATAGTATATCTTTGATTTTAAAGAATGATAATATAAAATTGGAGGCAATAGAAAATGTGGAAAAAATCTATGTTAAAGGCAGTAATAGTCATTGGTATCGCCTTCGCAATGTGTATATCAGCAACAGCGATACCAACCAAGACAAAAACCGATACGATTGTTTCCTTCAGTCCAGAAACAACGAATCGAGATATCATCTTTGAAGACGGCTTTGAAAACTATACGGATTGGTTGACGAACTTCCCACCATGGACCTGTATCGATGTTAATGGAGACCCTACGTTTGGGCATAGTGCATATAGCTGGCCAAATCAATGGGATCCCTATGCATTTATCATCTTCAATCCCGATACAACTACGCCACCAACGGCCGATCCTCAAATGCAACCTCACACCGGAGATAAATATTGCGCAGGATTCAATAATGACAATGCGGGATACACCAACGATGATTGGCTCATTACGCCGCAGCTTACGGGGACGTATGATGCGGTCACGTTCTGGGCACACTCATACAGCGCCCAGTACAACCTAGAACGGTTTACCGTTTGTGTCTCAACGACTGATACCGATCCCGCAAGTTTTACCATGATTTCCACTGCACCCTATATCACGGTTCCACTTGATTGGACCGAATACACCTACGATATCTCCAGCTACTCTGGCCAAAGCATCTACATCGGGATTCACATGGTATCCGTGGATTCTTGGTACCTCCTGATCGATGACTTCCAAGTCACCGGTGGCGCTGGAGACACAGAACCACCAGTTACGACCATTACACTGGATGGAGACTTACAAGGTGATGTATATCGAAGTGATGTTACCGTTACCTTAACCGCAACCGATACCGGCACTGGTGTCGCCTATACGATGTATAAGGTGGATGGTGGATCCTGGTCGACGTATACCGCACCGTTCGTCGTATCAGGGAACGGGGAACACACCGTAGCATACTACTCCGCTGATAACGCAGGAAACATTGAAACCGAGAAATCTGCAACGTTTACGATCCAGTATCCCATCGAGATTACCATAAAAGGTGGGCTGGGAGTCTCTGCCGTGATTACGAACACAGGAACGGTGGATATGACCAACATTGACTGGTCCATCGATTTAGATGGCAAACTGATCTTCGTTGGAAAAACAAAATCAGGGACCATCGCAAGCCTTGCTGCGGGAGCCTCAGTCACGGTGAAGGACTTCGTTATTGGCTTTGGGAAGACCGGGATTGCAGTTGAAGCAGACGGCACGAGTGTGACTGGATCAGGAACCGTCCTGCTCTTCTTGGTCATCGGAGTCGCATAGACTCCCCCTCTTTCTCTTTTTTTTATAAAACCAATCTACGGTCTATTTCATCCATCTCGTTGTAAACAAAAAAAAAAACCAATGGATTATTGATTCTAAATTTTCCCGAACTCTTTTTTTCGTTCTTTTGTATCCTTCCCGGTCGCATCAAGGAGAAAATCGTTCCATTTCTTAATGACCGAATAATCCCCACAGACTGTTTTTGGGGGGACAATATCAATGAACAGGGAGCTTTTTTCCTGTTTCATGGTAATCGCACCAATCCCCTCCACCGAGAACTGCATTCCTTCGCTGATGTCACCTTTTGCCCCAAAATACTGGGTGATAAGTGCATCAAGATTCGGGTTGTGGCCTCGTTTGATTTTGTATTCTCTCATGATGAACGGTATAGAACAAGAACGATTTTAACGTTTTGTCTTCCAACCCCTTTCAGCTATGGAAACTTGTTGAGGTGGATGATGTCGTCTAAGGTCCGTTTTGGGACATGCAGGATATCGTCATCGTCTCGCCAGTATTTCACCGAATCCTTCATTTCCTCGACAACAGACGTTTCTGCTTTGTACCCGAGAGCGATCACCGAATCAACAGCCAGTGACAAAGGGATATTGCACAGCTCCTGTATCTTCACCCGTTCGATATTGCATAAGATACAGCTTCCCAGGCCTTCGCCCTCTGCAGCAAGGAGAATATTCTCGGTTGCAAGCCCAACATCTCTCTCATAGTAGGGATTCTGGGTGTCCTTCACCAGCACAACAATGTACGCAGTTGGTCGTTCCGTTTCCTTGGGAATCCACTTCGGTTGAATATACGCTGCCCAGTGGAGCGCCTCAAACACCTGTGCACAGAGGGTTTTCTCTGTCACAATGCAATACTCTAATGGTTGGAGGTTCGCCGCAGAGGGTGCAAGCCGTCCTGCGTTCACACATTTTTTTAGAATCTCAATTTTCAGTGGTTTTTGTTCAAACCTGCGGATGGTCCGCCGGGAGACGATTGCATCATAGACCTTCATGGTATCACAACAACTGAAACAGAGTGTCCTTCTTTTAAGGTTATGGAAACAATCTTTTATACAAAACGCCCACCTTTTTTTCTGGAATTGTACATGAGGGAATAGAACAATTGCTACCACAATGTACTTTAACACCTCACTTTTATGGTTTTATCACATGGCAAGGAAAGGGAGAACCGCAAGAAGCATCGCACGGACCGCGCCGAAATCACAAGAAAAACATCTCATAGAAAACGCAAAACAATTACAGGAAGACCCGTTTCTGATCCTTCCCACCTATTCTGAGGATGCCGCACGATATTTTCAGAAGCTACGGAAACAACTAACAAAAATTCATCGGTATAGTTCTGATGAAAAAAAACTCGAGAAACTCTCCCATAAAAAAGGGTTGGATGGCGCGCTGGCTGGCACCTATCTGCTCGCCATCTCAGAAAAAGCACCCTACCTGGCCGCTGTGAAATATCCCACCGGTGATATCATGTACGCGCAACGCGGCAAAGCCGACAAAGAAAAACTCATCGCGGTGCAACATTTCGATGACCCAGTGTTTCGACTTCGGGGCATAACCGATCTTGTTTTTAAGAAAAACCTGCATGTGTACTCCTGGGATACAGGCTATCTATGTACGGGGAAAGAAGCACGTCCTCCCCGGGAGTTTATTGATTTTATTAAAAAGAAACTCGGCTTTTCTTATGAAAAAGACGTCATCACCTGTCCACATGTCCCTGCAGCCACAGCGCGCAACAAAGAATGTCTGCCGCTGGACTATCTCAGAATTGAATGGACGTCTGCGCAGGCTATTATTGCTTTTTGCGAGAATTGTACAAAGTCGACAAAAAACACCATGTTCACGATCTCAAAATACATGGTGCAAAAAAACCTCTCGGATGATTTTACGATCGAGGTGATCACACAAGTCGGAAAACACAAACTGATCTCCGATGCACAATTGATTGTTTCTCGGCAAGAATATCTCTCTGGGCGGCTCTCTGACTATGAGCTTATTAAAAAAATCGCGAAGTCCCAGGAGGATTCTGTTTCGACAACTGAGGAGAAAATCCTGGTGTTAGATGGCGTCTCCTATGGCACGGATGTTGCTTCTTTTGTTGATGCACTCCACCCGACGTCCTACGAAAAACCTGCTCTTGAATTTTTCCTGAGGAAAAGCCAAGAGCCGTTGATCGTCTCAAAAGTCACCCCTAGCAAAGTGCTCGATCGATTCTGGAGCCAATATGGAGCAGAGTTCCTTGAATCGATTCTGAATGAGAAAGAAAAAGCTGCCTCCCTCTTCCAGCTTGATGAGACCCCTTCGAATATCATTTCTCTGGCGTATGAATATAACCAACGACAAACGATCTTATCGCAGCTGCCGGTGTATACTCATCTCCCACCGCTTGCCCTGTTCGCAGACACGGTCGCTCGTACGTATATGACGTTTGGCGAAAAAAAGGCACTGACGGAAATAAAGAATCATCCCGATGCCCCAAAAGCAAAATCCATCGCGTACGCCTTTTTACTCGCGCTGGGGAAAGGCACCGAAGAGAAATGGAAGTATTCGAAAGAAGAAATAGACTACGGTGCATTCCTACAAGAATACGCGAAAAAACTCTTAACTGCACAACCAGAGCAGTACAGCACGGTGTTACAAGAACTCCTCACCGCCTCTGGATCGTCTGAGACGATTCCCTAACGCCTTATGGGCTGTCTTTTCTTGTTTCAGTGGTAAAAAACTCCTCGTCCATCAAGTAACAATCAGGATGGAACGACGAGAGGTACGCTCCCATGGACATTTTTTTTCACCTACTCCTTGTCCTTCACCGATCGGATCATTTCTTTTCCAAAGTTTGTAATCCCGTACAGGCGCACGTTGTTCCCACAATGTTTTTCCTGTACGATATCAAGATTCAGTAACGATTCTTCCTCCTTGTAGCGTTCTTCCATCCCACGGATTGCCCCGATCACGTTTGAGGGGGTTGTTCGTACATGGTACGCTATCTCCGCGGTATAACTATAATTCGGGCTGATTTCAGAAAGATACTCCGTTATCTTCTTCCGCACGTTACTTCGTCTCAAGGCTCGAACCGCAAGCGGCCGTTTTAATTCGAGGCTTGAGGCTACCAATCCCTCATCCTGCATCCCAATCCACCTTCAGAAAACTCATCGCTAGTTGTATTAATAAACAATTTTCGTACGTAACGTACCTGGTATATCTTCATCTACATGTTCATGTACATATCCTTATTGTTTTTTTTACCAATACACATCAAACGTGAAAAAAGAAAACAACAGAAATGAGGCCCCTTAGATTATATCACGGGTGTTATAAAACTGGGACGAGGTGTGAGAAAAAAAACTGACCAAGAATCACGGTGAGTGAAAAAACGGTGATGGACACCGGCATGATTGTTCCTACGCTGTACATGAAATTGATCGGGTCATCCCCTTCGTTAATCCCATTGGTGAACCGCGTGAGAAGCACCACCAGCTCGATGAGGTAGATACCTATCACAAAGACGAAATATTCTGGTCGGATATTCTCTGTGACAAACGCCCCCGCGGCATTAGAAAACGTCGCTGGCAGGCCCGGTATCGTTTCTATGGATTGATTGGTTGGTAACGAGCGAAGTATCCTCGAAATCAACGTGGTGATCGCAAGGGTTACACCAGCGATCAACGGAGCAAAGACTGAAACAGTGGACCGAAGGGTCGAGGTCAGTTCATAGAGCATATCGGTTATTTTCCGTTCCACATCCTGGAGTTGTTTGAGATGATCAGCGATGCGAATCAGCGACGCGCTTACCGCATGATGGCTTTTCTGGGTGCCTTCCACAAACAACCGCAGGATCGCTTTAATACGCTCAGAATGCACATGATGTAACGAACCGAACTCGCTGCTGTACAACGCATTATAGAAGTTCGTATGCATGGCACTCAGAGTATAGCTTGTTTGACTGAACACCTCCGCAATCCTCGTCCCCTGCATGGTCTGAGCTGCATACGCCACGCTTTCCTCCGGGGATTTTTCCTCGGAAAGCCGTTTCCCAAGGATGTACAACGCGTCACTAAATTCGTTTTCCATCTGTTTTATCTGATCACGTATTTTCTTGTATGGATGATAGACACTCAGACAATACACGGACACGGTGATTGCCACGCCCCAGATGATACATAACGTGACCGGAAACACCGTGTTCAACCCCTGACTGCCGCTTAGATAAAATAGCAATTCATTTGATGAATCCGCAGGGGTGATGAACGGGAAGAGCACGAAGAGAACCCCGGGGATGGCGCAGAGACTCCCACTGATCAAGGCCACCCCGAATCGTTTTCGTTTGTCGATGCCACAAAGAACTGGATGATCCGGCGGGATCTTCGAAGGGTGAAACGAAGCAGGACGACAGAGAAGGATTTTCCGTGTATACAAAAAAATACACAACGGCAGAAGGACATCATAGAGCAGAAACACCTCTGCGAGAGAGACTCTCAGACCCACCAGGCCAGCTGCAGGAAGCATGGCGACCAAAGACAAAGGAATCATGATACCCACAGAGTACAGGATGATGGTTGGCTGATGCAGCTTGTTTGCGAACTGGTTCATGGTTTCTTTCGTCCCCTCTAACGAGACATCCAATGCTCGATCCAGGGTGATGATCCGCGAGGCCTCATCGCGTTCTTGCAGGGAACTACGGATAAGATGCAGGGATCGTTTGAAATACTCACTCCAGCGCCCCCAGCGAATCGCGAACGCAATGATCGCGTCATTGATGCCATGGTAGACGCGGATCTCCATGTCCCAGACGAGTTTTCGAAGGTCAGCAGCAAGACTGCTAGATGATTCCGATGCAGCGAATTTCACGCTGTTTTCAAGATTTGGTACGAGCTTGAGATACATCACCAGGTAACTCAGTATCTCTGGGATGTCACCCAGGCAGTGTATCTGGGTGTATCTCGCGTAGGTTTTCGGGTAATGGACGATAAGGTTCAGGAGGAGTGTTGGGAGCATCACAGAAATTACCGTCATCAGCACAATTGTGACCGTGTCGATTTGGATCACGCTGGTCAGGGTGAGACACACAAGGAGCACGTCTAGGAGGAACAACCCGAGGAAGGAGAGGAACGCACTGGTGTAGGCGAACAATACAATATCCTGACGTTTCACTTCCAAATCTGAAAACGTCAGAAGATCTTCATACTCGGAAGGGAAATGTCTCTGCAGCTTTTTTGTTGTCTTCTCATCGTCCTTCAAAAGCCAAAAGAAATATTTTTTCGAACATCGTATCCCTCGGATAAACCACGCAGGTTCCGGTCTCATGTCAGACACCTCGTGTAGTCCGTGAACCATTTCATCCAGCGGTTCCGTACCTCGTCATAATCCACGGTCCCATGGTGTCGTTTGCTTTCTTCCAGGAACATCCAAAACATGTTATTGGCGTCTCTTGTTGTGGTCGCTTCAAGCAATCCTGCGTGATGGTTAGCCTGTTCCACGATTGTTTT
>JBAZLE010000079.1:0-9494 GCA_041650455.1 Thermoplasmatota archaeon
AGAATCATCGTGTTGGAAAGACCGGACCCATTCGACCCTCCTTCTGATGAGATGGTGATGGTGCCTGTCTCACTAGCGGTATCCCCTGCTTGGTCGGTGATGGTGAAGGTGTACGTGTATTCCCCTGCTTCCTTATAGGCATGGGTCGGGTTGAGTTGCGTTGATGACTCTTCGTCCCCGAAGTCCCATCGGTACTGATAGGGAGGCTGACCAGTGAGTGGCATGACGCTGCCGTTGAATTGAATCGGATCGTTTATCGAGGCAACGTTTGTTTCTGCATATGCCTCCATAATCTCCAACGCTGGATTCGGGGCGATGTCTGAGAGATAGACAAAACCGGAGAGGTCCATGTCTTCGTCAGAGGTGAAATTCATTTTGATGTACATGGTAGTCACGCTCATCTCCTCGTACACCTCAGTTGCGCTTGCTAGGGTAAAGGTGATGGTGAGGGTGTCTCCAACGACAGTGAAATCGGAGGGGGTCAGGTTTTTGGATTCAATGCCGGTGTTGATTTGACCGGTCTTGTTCGCGTAGCTAATGGTATAGTCTTGTTCTGAGGTGATGACTTGGAAATCGTATTCCACAAAATTCAGGGCGCCGAAAAAATTCTCATCGTAGAGGTCAATGATTTTTCCTCTATCCTCGATGTTCCCTCGCACCTGCATGGTGACGGTCGCTGATGTTCCCTGTTGTGTGTAGGTTGCTTTTACAATATCGATGTTATGAACGTTAATATCGGGATGGCTGGTGACGACAGTGGTATCCTGGGTGAGATAATCAACGGAGCTGACATCTTCGATGACATCCGTGATGGTCACATCTGCAGCCTGGACAGAACATGTAGCGATGAGGAAAAGGCTGCCAACTATCATCGTTACGAGCCATAATTTGCTGTGTTTCATTTTTCTAGCACCTCGTTTGGGTTGAGAAAGACTATTTGGTTAACCTATATAAAAATTTTGGAGCAGGGGAATGGCTGAGATTTTGTCTGGACCTCTGTGTTTATTTGAGTTTCTTTTTGAGATCGGTCATCGTGGTGATCATCTCGTCGAGGGTCGATTCCAGGGTGCCAAGGGTCTGATGGATTTTATCTGTGATGATGGCACCTTGGGCGGATGGTTTGATGCTGCCGTCATGCTCGAGAGTTCGAAGAGAGTATCTGATCACATGCTGGGGTTGGCCGGTGATCTGTGAGAGTCTGATGATGCCGATGGGTCCGTGATCTCGAACGGTTTTTAAGACATCGATGTGTCTGATGAGCAGGTCAAGTTCTTTTTCAGCAACATTCGTGATAGCATTTTTATCTCGTTGTTTTTCCGTCAATTTCCTACCTCCCGGGTGAATTGTTAACAATGAGTATGCAATTAGGATTTATAATCTTTACGGGGACTCCAGTAGTTCCGAAAGTTCCTACCAAGGACCAACAAACCGCTAAAAAGAGGGTTGATCCAGGCCTATATTATGGTATTAGAAGAAGAATCTTTTGCTTATTCAGAAAAAAAGAATGGTTCTGTTCACGAAAAAACAGGAGGAATTATCATAAAATTAAAAAAAAGATGAGGAGATGCTCCCCAAATCATTCTTCTTGATTGTTCTGTCTGCAAAGATTCTTATCGGAGTTTCAGGACAACAAAGAAGAAGAGGAAACCTCTTGCTGTCTTGGAAACGGTACTACCGTCAGGGACGCTTGCTTTTATGGTGATGATGATGTTCCCAAACCCAAACACAGGTCTGTCGGTGACAATCTCAGAACCACCGATAGGAATGGAGGCGATCACCCCTTCCTTGGTTTTCCCAAGAAAGACCGGACCATCAATAGTGATACTCCAATTCACTGATGAGACGTCAATGTCTCCGTTGTTAAGAATCTCTGCAGTTATCTGAAGGAAGCTGCTGGTGACATTACCGATTCCGATGACACTAGGTGGTACGACTGTAATGTACTCCTCCTTTGTCTCTGTATCTGAAACATGAGTATCAGACACCGTCAATGAAACCGTATAGACCCCAGCCTCAAAGACATGGGTCGGGTTCTGAAGATACGAATCAATGGTTCCATCGTTGTCGAAATCCCATTGCCATGTTTTGATGGTTGTGTTTTCCGCAACAGAAAGATCGGTAAAGACCACCTGGAGTGGAGCGACACCAGACAAAGGAGTCGCAGTGAATTCCGCGGTAATATTCACTTCCTGGGGGGTGACCGGACCACCGGAATAACAAGTGACTTTCCCATTTCGTCCCCCGACCACCATTTCCATGGATCCGTCATTGACCGCATCAGAGATAGCAGCAATTGCATCAACCGCTTCCCCATAGGAAATCGGTGCGAGTAACTCAGAGCCGTCAACCCCATCTAAGAAATACGCGTAATTACTCTGGTATAAAGTTCCGACAAAGACATCGTCAATCCAATCACCAGTGATATCCGTACTTGGCGCGACATTCCAGGGTTGATCCGCGGTGGCATGAGACCAGATGATATCACCGGTATATCCATCAATCACCTGAGTCATATCAATAGAGCTGTGCGCGGGGATAATATCGTCATACCCGTCATCATTGACATCATTGAGTCGCTCTAAACGGGTGATAATCACAGAGCCGATGCTAAGAGAGAAGAGGTCTGATCCGGTCGCGGCATTCAGCCCGTAAATATGTCCGCTAAAATCACCGATAATCACATCTTTTATACTATCGCCATTTACATCGTCAAGTTGTTCAATCCCCCAGACGGAGGACCCAGGAGTGGTATAAGACCACAGTTCAAGACCAGTTGCACCGTTGATTCCCTTTCCATATCCTATGGATTCTCCTTCGTTGGAACAACCTGCAAGCACATCAGGAGTTCCATCACCAGTGAAATCTTCAACGCCCATCACTGAAAATCCTGGGCCGCCCAAAGGCCGTTCCCATAACGACACACCAGTTAACCCATTCAAACAATAGACTCTTTTAGGACCCGTGTCCGAAGAATCATCACCAGTAACTGCTAAGGCGTCGATGACGCCATCGTTGTTATAATCATACCGGCAGTCAACCTGATACACCCAACCACCGCTCCCATACTCATGGGTATCATGCGTCCATAAGGTAGTTCCGTTCACTCCGGAGAGACAGCGAATCAGGCGGGCGCCACCGGTTGCTCCTACCACGATATCGTTGTAGCCATCATTATTGATATCTTCCGTGATCGTTAACCCATTTTGATTGTAGATATTCCCAGAGTAGATATTATGAGTCCAGAGAACAACCCCGGTGCCCATCGCTCCACCGCTGAGACATCGAATGTTATTATCCTCTGAACAGATGACGACGTCGTCAACACCATCACCGTTGATGTCCGGGATTGAAGCGATTGCTTTTGCGCTGTTGTCAGATCCCCCTGTGATGTAATATTGCCAGAGAATAGTACCAATAGGATAATCGCGAAGAGGGGTATCTGGTTCCAGGAACGCCTCTTGAATGTCAAGATCACCTTCGGAGTTTTCGAAGGTGGAAGCCATGGCAACTGCGTATCGGTACGCATGGAGATCAGGATAATCATCAGGAGAGAGCGGTAGGGTGGTGACATCTGTCGATTTTGTACTGGATATCCCAATGATACTAAGTCCACTCAGAATAAGGCCTATACTGATTGCTATTACAATGTATTTTTTCATATAATAACCCCAGTATTTAATTAAAACAAGTATGATATTTAAATGTATGCATACTTTTTTTGAGTTTTGAAGAAGAAATCTTGATAGAAAATAAATTTTTGTCGTGAAAATTTAAATACTATATCACCCATAATATGGTAGGGGTAAAAAATATGAAGAATAAGAAAACCGTAGGTCTTGTTTTAAGTATGCTGCTATTACTGACTATTGTCCCTGTCGTGGGGTATCCGATTCAGACAGGCAAAACACCAGGTCTTTATTACGGACAATCAGTCTCGTCCCCACCAGCACCATGTTATGCGCCTTTTCTTGCATCTGAAACAATTATGGACGTACCATTACTCCAGGAACATCCCGAAAAAACACAGGCGACCATGGACGACGTCGTTATCAGCATGCTTGAGCAGGTTGATACAGATATTTACTTACGGTATTTGGAGAACATCACGGGTTTTGGGCCACGGTTAACAGGGACAAGCTCGTGTATCGCTGCCGCAGAGTACATCTATGAACAATTCCAAAGCATGGGTCTGGCGGTTCGTTATCATCCCTGGTCCTATGGAGGGTATTCTTCAAATAATGTTGAAGCGACCATCAATGGCACCGATGAATCCAGTGATGAAATCTACATAATCTGTGCCCATTATGATACGGTCTCCTCAAGCCCCGGGGCAGATGATGACGCTTCAGGGACGGTAGCGGTTCTCGTCGCAGCCTACATCATGAGTCAATACCAATTCAATCATACCATTAAGTTCGTAGCATTTTCTGGAGAGGAGGAAGGCCTGTACGGGAGTAGGATTTACGCGCAACAAGCAGCGGCTCAAGGGTGGAATATCGCTGGTGTGCTCAATGCGGATATGATTAGTTATGCAATCACGACCACCCATGGAAACAACGTCGATGTGTATGTGAACTCCGCATCCCTCTGGTTGTACACCTATACAGTGAACGTCGCCACCGAGTATAATGATTATATCCATCTCACGTTACATAACGCTGGGACCTCCTCAGGAAGTGATCATTATTATTTCTGGCAGAACGGGTATTCTGCGGTGTTCTATTTTGAATATGAGATGACACCATACTATCATACCTCTCAGGATACGATTGATCATATCAACGCGTCCTATGGGGCGAAAAACGTGCGACTCATTCTGGCGACCCTGGCAGAGCTTTCAGAAGCTGGCTATAAAAGCAATCCTCCCGCTAAACCAGTACTTTCTGGTCCGAACACAGGAGTCGTTGATGTGTTCTACACCTACAACATCTGTGCTACCGAACCGGACGGGGAAGACGTGTACTATTTCGTGGACTGGGGAGACGGGACAGACAGTGGATGGCTTGGCCCGTATAGCCAAGGCACACCAGTCGCAGCATTAAAATCGTGGAGCGCCACGGGGACATATATCATCCAGGTGAAGGCGAAAGATATCCATGGTGTGACCAGTGAATGGTCTGATCCTATCTCCCTGGTAATCATCAATGACATCCCGCCAAACACGCCGACCATTAAGGGCAAAGCACGAGGGGTGGTAGGCACCTCGTACCCATATACGTTTACCACCGTCGATGTCAACGCCGACGACGTGTATTACTACATTGAATGGGGAGATGGAGCGGTCGAGGAATGGGTCGGCCCCTACAACTCAGGGGAGGTCGTGGAGATCACACATCAATGGGACACAAAGGGAACCTATAAAATTAGGGCGAAAGCAAAAGATATCTATAATATCGAGAGTAACTGGGGTAGCCTGGAGGTTACGATGCCGATGAAGTATTCCTCTGATATCCAAGGGTTTCTCCAACGGCTCTTTGAAGCGTTTCCCCGCGCATTCCCGGTCCTCCGGCACCTCATGGGTTATTAAAACAGCCCCTTTCTTTTCTCTTTTTTTTTTAATAAAAAATTTTTTAATGATTTTGTTGTAGGAAATACAATTGCTTTTTCTGTGTCAACCAGAGGGGGGCAATGTAAATAGAATATTTGTCAGATATTTTTTTTATTTCTGTTATGACTCTTTAAGAAAGCAGATGTAGGAATGTACGAAAGAAGCGCAGGGGAAGGGATTTGAACCCAAAAATACATGTAAAATGTAACCGTTACTCCTTGTAGCATAAAAAGAGTAGATTTATGAACAATTAATTACTTTTAGTAGTGAGGAAAAAACATGGGTAATAACAATTTTAACAATTTAATGGCTTATAAAATTGTAACCGATAAACAGAAGGAACAGAAAGAGAAAAAAAGCAAAAAGAAAAAAAAGAAAGGTAAACATCAGTAAATAAATTATCATTCGATTTTTTTTACAAATATAATTATGCAGGGGACGGGATGTGAACCCATATTTACCGGTATGATATTCATTGACAGATGATGATTTTATCAATTCATGGTAAAGTTACATCTAATCCTACGAATATTGGATAAAGAGCCCAAGAGGTACTCCAAGACCCCCAAATGGTCCGGCTAGAATCCAAGTAATTTGTTATAATCTGATAATCCCCATTTTTTCCCATGCCATAAAAAACTCCTTCTGTGTTATTTAAGTTATAAAAGAGACGTCCATGGATTACGAGAAGGTTAAATGTTTTTGTTTCATTTGGAGTAATCCATTTCAGATTCCAGAATCCTCGATACATCGGAAAAGAAAAATACCAATAAAATAAGGTATTTTCTACGTGAAAACTCTTTTTTCCATTAATCATCAATTCAAGCATATTTGATTTACTTGCGATAACATTAGCAGTGTATTCTCCATACCAAAATCCATATCCTTTACCTCCTTCCTTAGTTGAAATATTCACGTTACTGCAATTACCACTGAAAATCACCCTCATTGATTGCTTAGTTGATACATCAGTTTGTTCTAAATCAAAAATAATACTGGAAAAAACGAGGTACCACGTTCCTGGAGGAATAATGGAAGGTACGAACGGATAATCAAATTCCGCTAAAAAGATGCTTTCATTATCTAACTCTTTTAGTGCCCTATTATCGTATGTATAATTCACCCTTTGTCCGAGTTGATAGTGCAAGTACTGGAGTTTCACTTCCGATATCCCTCCGAAATCAAAGGTTTCCATGATACAGTTCAGATAGTTACCTATCGTTACATCATAAACCTGACAACTTGCAACAAATGCACCTGATGAACATTTCTTACCAATCGTGTCTTGTTTAATGTTCCATGATAGATGTTCAAGGAGTATTTGATGAGGGTTTGACACTTTGATGATAAAGATAGATTCATTGCTCTCGGCATTAAATTCAATGATATCGTTCTTACTTTCATTTGTGCAATTGTTGTGTTGTACGTCAAAATATGGATAATAGACTGTATTTCTGGAAGATTGAGTAGGAAAATAATTTGTATTTTTCACAGTTCCAATAGTTACTGGCATAATAGAAAGCAATACTAGCAAAAGAATAACCAATAATGAGATGAGATGTTTCTTCATCCTTTTTCTTCCTAATGGAAAATAAAGATGCCCTCGTTATTTAAATCTTTGTCAGATGGAAAATTATGCAGGGGAAGGGATTTGAACCCATGATTACCGGTAAAATTTAACCGTTACTCCTTTTGACATAAAAAGAGTAGATTTATCAACAATTAGTCTTTTTTGGAGTTTAAGCGATGAGGAGGAAAAAATGGTTAGAAAGAAATATTATGACAAAGAGATTGAATGCCCAAAGTGTCATCAAAAAGTAAAACCTTTTCTAAAGTTAAATAGAGCCAAATCTGAATTTATTGGAAATCGTTATACTGGTAATGACAAAATTTATTGGCTTATATGCCCAAACTGTAAAATAGTTATCGGAACAAAATAATCTTCTAAAAAAGATGCAGGGGAAGGGATTTGAACGCCTGGAGCACCCGCTCATAGGCTATGAATGTGATTATTTTGACTTCCACAGCCCATGGATATTACAATAGTCCCGCGCGGAGAGATGCTGTGCGTTGACACAAAACTCTGCTTCTGGTTTGTCCATTGGTTTAAGAAATTTCCGGTACACCGCGTCGTCAGCGTGCAGCTCGATCCACTCAATGTAGTGTTTCTCCTCCATAGGATGAGGGATCGAACCGATTTTTACTTTCACACCAGTTGCTGTTTTTTCCAACACCGGCACGTGTTTTTCGTTTCCCGCGTCCTGCATCTTTTCTTTGAGCAGCTCCATGGGTTGCCCGCAACAGACCAGTTCTCCGACACCAGCGTGGACGACTTCCACGATATTTCCACAGACATTGCATTTATAGACTTGTTTTAATTCTACCATAGTTTTCTACCTCTCTTATTTCTTTTGTGTCTTGTTTTTATAATCTTTAATCGCCTCATGCAACGCATCCGCAGCGAGATTCGAGCAATGCATCTTCTGGGGGGGCAGGCCGTCGAGTTCGTTTGCGACATCACCACGGGTGATCTTCACTGCCTCGTCAATGTGTTTTCCTTTTGCAAGCTCCGTGACCATGCTGCTGGTCGCAATCGCGGAACCGCACCCGAATGTCCGGAACTTGATATCGGTGATTTTATCGTCTTTCACTTTGATGAATATCTCCATGACGTCCCCGCAGATCGGGTTTCCTACCTTCCCGTACCCATCAGGGTGTTCGATCACACCGACGTTCCGAGGGTTCATAAAATGCTCCATGACTTTTTTGCTATATCCTACGTTTGCCATTTTTATTTCCTCCATTCTTAAGATAGGGGAGAGAGTTTTCGTAAGCGTTGGACGGTCTCAGACGTCGCCTTGCTTACTGGTTGGACATCCTCCATGGTCGTGGAACGCCCTAGCGTCAGCACCATGGACCCATGTGCTTCCTCGTGTTTCAACCCAATCGCCAGAAGCACATGCGAAGGTTCCAGTGTTTTTGATGAGCACGCAGAACCGGTGGACACTTGTATGTCATACATATCCATATTTAAAAGAATGCTTTCGCCTTCGATATAACTGAATCGAACGCTGACATGATGCGGGAGCCGTGTGGTCGATTGTCCGGTGAGATAGGAGTGATCGATGGTGAGTATCTCTTTGATCAATGCATCTCTGATGGGGATGAGTCGTTTACTTTCCTGTGGCATCTCTTGTTGTGCGATCTGTGCTGCTTCACCCATTCCCGCGATCGCGAACAGGTTCTCTGTCCCAGAGCGAAGACCGCGTTCCTGTCCTCCGCCAAGGAGGACCGGTTGGAGTTTCACCCCTGGTTTTACATAGAGCGCTCCTGCCCCTGGTGGACCGTAGAGGTCATTCGAAGAAAGCGTGAGTAGATCAATGCCATCCTTCTGCACATCAAGAGGGATGCGCCCTGCAGCAGCGACCGCGTCGACATGCAGGTACAGCCCTTTCTCATGGACGAGTTTGCTGACCTCTCGGATCGGTTCGATGGTTCCGATCTCGTTGTTCGCAGCCATCACCGAGGTAAGCACGGTCTGTTTTGTAAGCATTTGGTCAAGTTTCGAAAGGTCAACCATCCCCGTGGAATCCACCGGGATTGTCAGGAAGGTAAAACCGTTTTTCTGTAGTTCCTTCATCGGATTGAGCACGGACATATGCTCGATAGCGGAGGCAATCACCGTTTTACCTTGGGTGATGTTGCGTAAGGCGGTACCTTTCACGGCTAGGTTGTTCGCTTCGGTTGCATTTGCCGTGAAAATAATGGTGCTTTCGTTTTCCGCATGGATAAGGTCTGCGATTTTCTTGCGTGATTCTTCCATCACCTGTTTGGCATGCAAACCGACAGAGTGAAGGGAGGAGGGATTCCCATGCGACGTCGTAAGATATGGCAAGGCGAACGCAAGGACCCGCTCGTCGATTGGCATGGATGATGCGTGATCAAG
>JBAZLE010000080.1:0-9320 GCA_041650455.1 Thermoplasmatota archaeon
AGAATCGGTTTGTCTTGGTCAATAAGGTGATGGCGAAGCGTTTCTTGGTGCAACCGCAGGTGATGCTTGGGAAGACGGATTTTGATTTTCTTCCGGCGGAGCAAGCGCAGAAGAGTGTTGAAGAAGATACTCGCATGGTACAGACGGGGGCTTCGATCATCGAGAGCCTGGAACGAATCATCGAGAGGGATGGTGCTGAGCAGTGGTATTCGGTGACAAAAGTCCCTTGGGTGAATTCGGGTGGGAAGATTGTCGGGACGGTTGGGTTGTATCGTAATGTCACCGAATGGAAAAAGATACAGGAGATAAAACAATAATATTTCTCTGATTCTCATGTGTTCTGATTGTAAGGGAGATAAGCTGTTGTTTTTCTCCAGAGAACATATCACAGATGATACATAAAAGACGTTTGAGGTGTGTGGATATTTTTTAGATGTTTGATTCTTGATTTCTCCTCTTTCATACTTGTCCCTTGAACGGTCGAAGATACCTTAAGGATAGTTCAGAAGGCCTCTCCTTAAAATAATTTTATAATAAGATTTATATACTAACTAAAGTAATATTAGTATAAGGTTTGATGATGGGGGGCGATCCCTATTTTTCCCATCTCTCCTCACCACCTCCTCCCGGCCTCCCCATCTTCACCTTACGCACCTTCTTTTTTTGAATCATCCAGGCTCGACGATACATTTATATGTTGTCCGCTCCCTTTCTCCATTGGTAGAAAAACAGGGGATTTTCTATGAAAAAAATACGTACGATTCGATGTATCACATGCGTCCTGATCGTAGCTCTTCTTGGGACATTATTTCCAGCATCCTTCTGTCATGCTTCGTTTCTTGATGATACCATCGCTGGTATGAACGAACCTCCCACACCACCGCAGCAACCCACAGAGGGACCTGGTGGTTCGAATTACTCTTATGCTGCTGTGAGGCAATCGCGGCATGGATTTGGAGTACGCCAGTTCTGGATGTTCGAACCAAACGATCCGACCCCCTCCTCTGCACCGCTCATTGTGTTCAATCATGGATGGAGCGCGTTCTATCCATTTTACTACAAAGCATGGATTGTTCATCTCGTCAGACGAGGCAATATCGTCGTCTACCCACGGTATCAGCTGACTCCGATGATCGGGACTCGTTCTGCGACCCAGAATGCGATTTACGCTGTACACCAAGCGATTGCCATTCTTCAAAACGGCGATCATGTCACCCCGGATCTTGAGAGAGTTGCATTCGTTGGTCATTCCCTGGGTGGTGGGATCACCGCTGAGATGGCTGCCCTGGCAGCGGAAGCCGGTCTCCCAAGCCCAAAAGCCATTATGCCTGTACAACCGTTTGTTCGTCTGGACACGATGATGAAGGATTTTCACGCGATTCCTGCAGCAACACTGCTGCTCGTGGTTGTTGGGGAAAACGATATGATCGTTGGGAACGCTTCTGGGAAAACGATTTTTACCACCGCTGATCAAATCCCCCTGGACCAGAAAGATTTCATCATTCAACGAACGGATCGGTATGGGTCGCCTGCGCTGCTTGCAAACCATGGTGCTCCGTTGTGTCTTCCACGGGGTGCGTCTGTCGATGCTATGGATTTTTACAGCACCTGGAAGTTGTTTGACGCGTTGACTGATTACGCGTTTTACGGAACCAATCAGCAGTACTGTCTGGGGGATACCCCGGAGCAGCGGTTCATGGGGCTCTGGAGTGACGGGACTCCCGTCCAGGAGCTCATGATTACCGATACTCCATAGTGTGTTGTTGTGTTCTGGGTATTCTTTCGTTTTGTCGTTTTCACAGGTGAGGTTTAAATAACTTCACTGGCAACAACTATCATGCTATTAAATGACAGTAGCAGGATATGAGAGAGATGGTGAAGAAGAAAACCAAAACAAAAAAAACCAAGTCAAAGAACAAAACCATGTATGAGGAAATTGTGACGGTTCAGGATGATCTCTTTGATCGTTGCGTCCGAAAGGGGCTCATCGAAAAAACAGCCTGCGGGTATTATTTTACCCCTGAGTTCTTCGAAACATTAGATATCTACGATGATGACGAGTGACGCAGAAAGTTATCCCTTTTTTTCCCTTTTTATAGCCTAGTACCTTAACATTTTTTCTTCTGTTTGAGTTTCTGTCTTGTATAAGGCAATAAGCCCCCTGCTTCACAGATCGCTAAGATTTCCTTTGGGAGTTTTGGGAACGAAAAGGTATGCGACCCAATCGTTAGCGTCCCATTTTCGACATCCAAAGCAACCGTATCTGCTTGCGTGTATGCCTTGACTCCCTCCGGACATTCAATCAAAAGCAGCCCCTGGTTGATTGAGGCTCGATAGAAGATTCGCGCAAAGCTTTCTGCGACGACCGCCGTGATACCAACGGCTTTCAACCCCAGAACCGGTTGTTCCCGGGAGCTTCCACAACCGAAATTCTTCCCTGCGAAAATCATATCACCTTCCGTGACGTTTTTCGCAAACAACGGGTCCAAATCCTCAAGCAGATGCGGTTTGATTTCTTCAGCAGTGCTGCAGGTGTACGTGTATTTCCCTGGGAAGAGCATATCGGTGTTGATGTTGTCTCCATACCTCCAGATCCTCATGGTCCTGCCTCCTTGCGAGGATCGGTGATTCTCCCATGAACCGCGGAGACAGCAACCGTCACCGGGCTTGCCAGGTAGATCTCCGCTTCCTTGCATCCCATCCGCCCTTTGAAGTTCCGATTTGAAGTGCTCAGGCATCGTTCACCGGGTGCCAACACCCCTTGATGTGCCCCCAGACAAGGCCCACACCCGGGGGGCAGCAGGGTGCCTCCTGCTTCCACCAGGGTTGTAATGTACCCTTCTTTTAACGCATCAAGATAGACGGCGCGAGACGCGGGGAGGAGCAACAACCGAACGGTCGGATGCACTTTTTTTCCTTTCAAGAGTTCCGCTGCCACCTTGAAATCAGACAGTCTCCCGTTCGTACACGTCCCCAGCAGACATTGTTGAATCTCGATTCCTTCAACTTCGGTAACTGGTTTGACGTTATCGACACTATGAGGGACTGCGACGACTGGGGTGAAGGTGCTAAGGTCATAGGTGAGCTGTCGTTCATAGGTCGCATCTGGATCAGGATGAATGGGGGTATACCGGGTTTTTGGGATACCAATCGAAGTGAGGTATTTTATGGTGACCTCATCAGCCGGGAACACCGCGTTTTTTGCACCCATCTCCACCCCCATGTTCGCGATGGTGAACCGCTCATCGACACTGAACTGTGATACCGCACCATGAAACTCAACCGAACAATAATCCGCTCCTGACGCAGAGACATCACCGATGATGGACAAGATCACATCCTTCGCAGTCACATACCGCGGGAGTGTTTTCTGCAGGGTTATCTTGATGCTCTGAGGGATTTTCAACCACGTCTCACCAGTGAGCAGCAACGCGGCTGCCTCGGTTCGGTCAATCCCTGAGGAAAACGCCCCAACCGCGCCATACGAGCAGGTGTGAGAATCACTGCCCAGCAGAAGCATCCCAGGGAGGGCGAATCCTTTCTCAACGATAATCTGATGACACACCCCGTAACCGACATCAAAAAAATGCTGTATGTGATAGGTGTTAACGAACTCCCGGATCTGTGTATGCTGCAGTGCGTTTTTTTCCGCAGCTGCAGGAATGACATGGTCCAGGACGATGACAGGGAGGTCTTTTCGGCAGACTCCATAGTCCTGTAACTCCGGTTGGATCTTTGCTATGATCGGGGCAGCGTTATCATGCATCAGCAGATGATCTGGTCTGACGGTCACGATCTGACCAGGCTCAACTAGTGTTTTTCCTGCATAGTTGGCTAGGAGTTTTTCTGCAAACGTCATGGCCATGGTGTGTTCACCTACCAAGCAACCCACCACGGAGGTAGATTTCCTTTTGCGCTTCTGAAAACGGTGTTCCGCCAACCGTTTTTCCCAAGGTTTTATCGCGGATTATTCCCGTGGTAAAATCAATGGTGAGCAGGTCTTTATCGTGCAGTTGTTTTGTGATATCCTTTGCAACAAGAATCGGCATCCCGCTGTTAATCGCGTTTCGCTCATAGATAGCTCCGAACGACTCTGCGACAATCACGCTGATGCCTAGTGCCTTGAAACAGTCCACCGCCTGCTGCCGGGAACTGCCGCATCCGAAATTCTTCCCAACCACCACGATGTCGCCTTTCTTGGCTTCTTTTGCGAACTGCTCGTAGCCTTTGAGGTTCCCGAACGTGTACGGTCCCATCTCTGCGATGTTTGTGATCGCAAGATGCCGGTTGTGATAGATCATGTCGGTGTCGATGTTGTCCTTCGGGATGACCCAGGCTCTCCCTTCGACGACCAGCGGAGCAACAAGGGGTTCTTTCTGTTGATCCAGCACTGTTTTTCCAGCGGGTGGTTCGACTTTGACGGGGACTGGTTTTTTGGGGATTGCATCCATCGTTGTAATATAGCCGGCAAGTAGTGATGCGGCGACGGTCTGCGGGGAGGTAAGATAAATATCACCTTTCCCTTGTTTTCCTGGGAAGTTTCGGTTCCCTGAGGAGATGGTCACCTCTCCTTTGCCGGTTTGACCGATTTGACCAGCGGCGCACCCGGCGCATCCCGCGGAGCCGACTAAGGCGCCTGCGTCTTTGAAGATCTTCAGGAGCCCTTCTTTGAGGCAGCTGTTCCAAATCGTGTCGGTCGCAGGCACGATTTTGAGAATCCGACCTGGGGCGATGGTTTTATCTTTCAGGATTGCTGCGGCGGCTCGCATGTCCTCCAGCCGTCCATTGGTGCAGGAGCCGATGAACCCAGAATCTACTACGATGCCGCTTACCTCTGAGACGTTGACGACATCCTCCGGGTGACCTGGTCGTGCGATCTGTGGACGGAGACCGGAGATGTCTATTTCGATGGTGCGATCATACGGTGCGTCCGGGTCCGCCTGGATTGGTTTGATGGTGATCCCAAACGTGTTTCGATAATAGGTCATGATTTTTTCGTTGGTCGGGAAGAGCAGGATGATCCCTCCCATCTCTGTTGCCATGGATGCGATGGTGACCCTGCCGTCGAGCGATAAGGAGTCTACATAGGGTCCTGAGAGCTCTGCTGCGTACCCAAGCAGTCCGTTCGCCCCAAGTTCTTTGACGATTTTCAATGCCACGTCTTTTGGAGAGGTGGTTGTTGTAGGTGTTCCTTTCAGTACGATTTTCATGGTGGGGGGGACGTTGAACCAGATTTTCCCGTATGCGAACGCGTACGCGATGTCAATGTCGCCCATCCCTTGACCAAATGCTCCGATAGCACCGAGGATGTTGGCATGAGAATCTGTCGACACAAAGGTGTCGCCTGGGAAGACGAGACCTTCGTCGAACGCCAGATGTGTGCCGATGCCGCTGTTGATGTCATAGATTTTGATCCCCTGTTTTCTGGCGAACACCCGGCAGAGTTGTTGGTTTTCCGCGTATTTCTGGTCGCAGCCTCCGGGGTTACAGTCGAAGGTGAAGAACGTGTGCTTTGGATCGTGTATCGGGAGGTGGTGTTGTTCAAGGTGTTTGACGACGTTTGCCCCACCGAAATCTCGAGCGACTCGAATGTCGATGGTCACATCGAGTATCTTGTTGACCTCCGCAGTGGTGTTCGAATGCGTCTCGAAAATTTTTTGGATGATGGTTTTTCCCATACACCGTCACTCCCCAAGATTTTTTTTTATTTTTCCTTTGTTATCGCACATCATGTGAGACTATGAAAATGTTGTGGTAACTAGCTTGTGGGGAAGGACCGAAATTCTGGACGTTTCTGCGATTTAGGTTCTCAAAATAATCGTAATATCTTAGAAGGGAGAGGGATAAATATATATACTGTTTCTTTGTAATTATATATAGGGCAGAAAAAAGGGTATATGCGAGTGTAAGGAAGAGGTGATAGGTATATGAAAAAAGTGGTAGTGGTGGTTCTTCTTATAATGACATGTCTTGGCATGTCAGGAATTGCTACTTCCGTAGCCAAATGTGTTGAACAACACGATGGAAGGCTTGTATCTCAACAAAAGACAAGAATAGAACAACCATCGTCAAGCACGATGGATCAATTGAAGCAATCCGTCTATTCCTACTTGAACATGGAGGAAAACCCGTATGCGATTCCACAGGGGACCCTTGACCAAGTGGTCAGGGTGCCGTGGATAAAACCCGCTGGTAATCTCTTTGAATGGTGGATTCGCGTCAAATATGGTTCAGAGTCCTTTGAAAAACAACTCGATGTTTCCATCATTGATTTCAAACAAAAATTCCTCAAACACCCGTATTACTCCGAAGACGTGTTCTTTAATGTTGATGACGATCCGGAAAACGACCTCAAAGTCTCCTTTGGTTTTTATTGGGAAAGCATCCTGAACACGAAAACCAATAAGGAGCATAAATCCCTTGAGGATATGGTGCGCGTCCGACAGATCAATAGTGGTCCTTCTGACCTGTACGCAGGCTTGGAAGTCTGGTCTGAGATCCATGTGAACTGGGGGCTGGTGAACGCATACAGCGCATCGAGTGCGTCCTCCTCAACTCAAACACAATTTCACCTTCCACAACAAATGATCTCCCGCTTCTTAGAACGCTGCGTCTTGCTCCTGAATCTTTTACAGCAAAAACTCCATCATCTTACTCACATCAACTCCGGCCTCCTCGGTACTCTGCTGAACCAGCAGCTCCTTACGTCGGAGCGGGAGTCGATGCAGGCAGGGCTTCTTCAGAACCCCCGGAGGCTCGCAGCAGAGAATGATTATATCTCTGTGGGAGTCGGCTATCGCACGCTCCCTGGGGAGCCCATCCCGCAGTATGTCGAAAAACGATTCGCGTTCGCAAAAGAAAACATCTTTTCACCCGTTATCTTCCAGCAGGTTATGAAGACAGAACCAAGTGGCGTAGACCCCTTGGAGTTGTTATACGGATTCCGCGCGTATAACGGCAGCACCAATACCCTCAAATATGATATCGCATTCTGCGTGCAGTTTACTCCTTTTGTCACGCTCACGACGCAATTCATCCCTTTGGGGGGGTACATCTACTATCATTTTGACAGCGCAAGTCAGCATGCGGGTACAACCACTATCACGTACTCCACTGATATCCCTATTGGAGCGGGCGACGGCGTCAGCCTCTCCCTTGTGTTTGACGAAATCGACGGTTCCATGGCGCAACCTGGGAGATGGATGAGCTTTGGTCTCCGAAGAGACCCCCATGGGTTCTCTTATGAGGCAAACGCAATCTTCGATGTCGCGGTCATCGTTGATTCCCCCTGGTTCAGCCAGAAAGTACGCATCCAGGGGCTTCCAAAGTCACTCTCCTATGAATGGAAGGTCTTTGATGATTTCGAGGTGGTCGTCGTCCAAGGGGAGCTCTTCTACGTCAATGTCCGTGGGTATGCGGATGTGACCATGAGCAGCCCTCTTGATGGGATCATCGTGTACTATCCGAAACTCAACGAATCAAATCCTGTCGATGTCCCGTTCCTCCAGGTGAACAACATCCCAAGCTCCCGCCGTTTAGAGGCAAAGGCGACCTTGAACATCCAGAACAGCAGTATGTTACGGATTGATGTCGACGGGTATGTTGACCTCACCAAGAGCGGTCCGCTGGGCGATATCACCGTGTTTTACCCAAGAGCAGACCCCCTGGATCCAAGTCTTGTCCTGTTAAAGGTCCCCGCAGGGACGGTCAACAGCCAACGGGTGAGTGCAGAGGCGACGTTGTACGTCGATGCGGACAACTTCAGCAATCTGAACAACTACGTGTACGGGAAGATCCAGCGACAGGCAGACTCGAATTTCCATGAGCTGGATTTGTACCTTCCGAACGTCGCTGTCCCTCTCGTGCAAATCACTGATATCCCAGCCAACGCCTATGCCACCGGGACGTTTTGGTGGAATCAACTCAAAGGCTTTGGACGAGCGGAGCGGTCAGCTGCAAGTCAGACTCCGGACCCGGTGCATTTCAACCTGGTGTTTGACACCCTCACCCTCAGTGATGTTTTCAGTATCGGCGATGGGCATGTGCAGACCGATTTCCTGATAGCAGAGGACGGATACTTTACCTTTGACACCGCGCATGACATCCTGGGGAACCTGTTCTCCGTGGGAAACTCCGCGACAGGGAACGCGCTCACCATCGGAGCCAGTACGGTGTCCGCAAGGGATTTCCAGGCGGCTTGGGGGTTGAATACGACAGGTCCCGAGCCGAAGATCGAACGCCTGGCACTCTCCGGGGACCTCAACGCCTTAAATGACGTGATTGTTTCCATTTCCCTTGACGGAGAGGTGGTTGACTTCACCGGGGACTGGTCCTTGGGTGAATCCGGGGGGTTCTCGATTGATGTCCAACAGAGCGCGGACATGCGCATTGACTTCCTCCATCTTGATAACGTCAGCGGTCGGCTTGATTTGAACGGCTATGTCATTCTCAGTCAGAACTTGCATTATGACATGGGCTGGCAATGGAGGCAGGGAACGAGTCTAGAGGACCCGGGGTATTTCAAGATCAATGAGGGGACCAACGACCCGAACCTCAAAGAGATCGGATTAAAGTTCCTCTATAAAGACGAATCAAGCGTTGACCGATGGGGGGTGAATCTCACCTTAGTGAATTTCGCAGTCTACATCAGCGTTGAATGGTACTGGCAGAGCGGGTTCCATATCTGGCGGGTCATCCAGGTGAGCGGTCTGTTGAATTTGAATGTGTTATTGAATTATAATTGGTATCAGGTATGGCCGTAACAATGGGGGAAAAAGAATATGAATATGCGTAGTTGGGGAAAAAAATCGAAACCAAAAGGTAGCACGCTAGTTGGAGTCTTGTTTCTCACCCTGGTCTTGATGATGTCTGCAGCGCAGGCGTTCATGGTCTCGTTCAACCCTTCACTGACAGACACCAGTAGGGTATCATCATCTCTTCCTGAACCGCTCCTCCAGGATAATTACTATACCTGGGAGGATGCGTTCACGGATGCGACAAAGGTAGATCCTTCGATGTCGTTCAATTATGAGATTACTGGCGGGGTGGTGCAGATGAAGAACACCTTCCTGCTCTGGACGGATCCTGCCTGGACGCGGCTTAAGCAGATCACCATCACCAACACCGCAGGGGAACTGCTGTATAACTACGCGTTGCATCTGTTCATCCCTTATGATTCAGAGATGCGATCTGATTATGGGGATCTCCGTTTCAAACATGAAAGCAGCGGGGATGTCTTGTGTAACTATTGGATAGAAAACTATGATGCGAACGCAGCGAGTGTCTGGGTGAAGATCCCGTACACACCGACCGGGACCAGT
>JBAZLE010000081.1:0-9306 GCA_041650455.1 Thermoplasmatota archaeon
TCGTTCTTGTTTGCATAAAGGCTGGCAAGGGATTGGCGGAGCCGCGCTTCCTGAATTTCACCGATGATGAACATCTGCTTCATCAGCGATACAAAATTCTCAATGCGTTCCCAGACCAGGATTTCCCTAGGAGATTTCGTTTCGAACAGCTCAAGCGGATTTATTGAAAGGTTGCCCAGGAACGGGTTCAATATGATTGTATCATTTCGTAGCTTCCCGTTCTGGTCGCTGGCGATGTCCCGGTATTCGTTGTGCCAGTCCAGGATGCAGAATTTCACGTCAGTTTTCCTTAACTTGATTAGCATGTTTTTCAGGAACGTCGTTTTGCCCGTTCCGCTGGCTCCCCAGACCGCCATATGTTCCATGAATTTCATTGGCTCCAGCCTGATGCAGTCTATTTCTCCGATGCGAAATTCAGCAGGTTCGCCCAGCTCGATGCCCTTGAATGGAACGTTTGGAATGGGGAACTTCATCTTTTTTACCTGCTCGATGCCGTAAGTGAGCGGCAGCTGGAAATATGCTATGGCATGCTTCAGCTCAAGGAGGGTGCCGTATGCCGGCTTGCTCATGAGGAGTTTTTTCATGCATTTCTTTGGGCTGCGATCAATGACTAAATTGATGGAGTTCTGGTCGTAGACGGCCCCTATTAGCGATGCGGCTATTGCCATGTTCATTCTCGTTTCAGGGCTTGAGCCGTAGAGGGCGATTGAGAAGGATACCTTGAACGGGCAGCTTAGGTTCGGCGACTGGATCGGTTCAAACCTCGCCACTATGCAGGCCTTTATGCCCCTGTCGAGGAATTTTGAAATTAGCACGTCCATCTGGTTTTTTGCGACGAATGGAATTCCTATGACGTGGAATAAGGCGCTGGGGTTTTCGAGTGTAGGGAATTCCGTTTCTTCGCAGCCGCAGCCGTCAAGCATACTTTTCATCATCTCCATTTTTTCCCCTGCGACGTTTTGCCTGAACATGGTCCTGTCGGAGACTGAGAGGAAAATATGAGTTCGTGCATCGGCGATTATCGCGAGTTCCACGCCCACCGATGCCTTGTGCATCCGTCTAAGGAATTCGCCGGAATTGAAGTCGTCGAGGGCCACGATTTTCAGGGTCTTTTTCTGGAAGTTCTCCCTCATCTTCTGAACGCACCTTTGATTGCACCGATGACCCAGATTATGAACCCTGCCCCGGCCATGCTGAAGAATGCGGGAACGTAGGAGTGGCTCGTTGCGAACCATACTGCAAGTAATATCAGTATGAAACAGAGGAGGACGGTCAGCATCGTCGTGGCCTCCTGCATAAGGCTTGGCGGTTCGATGACTTCGACCATTGTATCAACTCGTTATCTCCCGTTCATCCTGTTGGAAAGATTTTTGATTATTCTTATCAGGGAAAATGTGCCCCTAGACGAGACGTACACGTGTTTTGGTCTGAGGACAAGCACGTCATTCTTTTTAACGCCGCTGTCTTTTACGGAAGCCTTATCATCAAGGTCAACTCCATCTTTCATCAATATCGTTTCTTCTGAATGCGATGAAGGTAGAGCTTGTCCTATTACTACCTGTTTTTTTATCAGTTCTATGCTGTCGTTTTCATCAGCTTCAATCCTCATTTTTTGACATAATCCTAAGACACTTTTTACGTATATTTTCATTTTAAATCCTCCAAATTGAATGTTCGAAGATCTGCCTAATTTCCTCCGTATGCCCAGCAGAGCATCGTTACGAGCAGGAACGTTGCGAAGTATGGGACGAGGATTGCCCCGATAATCAGAAGGACGTAGAAAATCCCGTTCGGGTAGCTGACAATCCATCTTCCCATGAGGCCGAGGAACCTGACGACCACGTGCATTCCACGCTGGAACGATTCTATGAGATTCACATGTTGCATAGCCCACACTCCTTGTTGCGAATGAGTTTTATTGCCGTCGTGTTTCCCCTTTCGAGGTCGAAAGTTATCAGCGGATCCACGTTCTTTCCAAAGAGCAGGTTCACGAGCTGCATGACCTGAAGGCTGGATGCATATGAGGCCGTGAAATACGTGGATGGTATAGGGTCCTTGGAGCATCCAGCCTTGGTTCCGTTGTTTGGAATCATCGAGAGCCAGCACTGGAGGCATGGCGTAACCTTTGGAATAATGGTGCGGATGCTGCCCATGTAACCTGCGATGCCCGCATCTATGTAAAGCGTATCTTCGTTGATGGCAAGGAAATTCATAAGGAAGCGTGCGGCCGCGTTGTCGAAGCAACCGAGCATCGCGTCTGGCTCTAATCCAGGGATTTGTGCATCCTGAAGCTTCGCCTTTATCGGGATGATCTCGCATCCTGAAATCTCTTCGATGATTTCCTGAAGGGCATGGACTTTTGTTTTCCCTATCTGGATTTTCCGGTAGACTTGGTTGTAGACATTGTGCTTTTCGAGGACGTCGTCGTCAACCACGACGATGGTGCCCACGCCGATGCGGGCCAGCATGACTGCCGTTTGTGAACCCGTGGCTCCGCACCCGCCGACCAGCACGGTCGCCCTGCTTATTTTCCGCTGGTCCCAATTTTTAACGAGAACTTGCCTTGCCTCAGTCATCTCTGCTCACCAGGAAGTCGTATTTCATTTTTTCCAGCTTGCCGTCGTGGTAGCGGAAGAACTTGAACTCAATGCCCTGTGCACTGAAAGGGTTCATGACCATGGCCACGGCGTCCGAAAATAGGGCCTGAAAATCTTTCTGCGTTGCCTCGTCCGTGGGCGACATGAAGACTGCGAATCCGGGGTGCGAATGCGCCCAACCGATCACGTAATTTCCGTTTGCGTCTGCCGCTGCCTCTGCGAAGCTTTCCGTTGGAATCGTTACGTGAACCGATGTTGCCTTGGCATTGGTGCAGAGGTGCGCGTCTTTGATTAGGAGATACTCACCACAGAGTCTTCCCTGGAGTAGACATACTGCTTCAATGTTACCTCTCGATGCGAAGAATCCGAAGATTTTAGTCACTGCGTTCACGTCGATAAGGACTTTTTTCGTCTTTATCTTCCGTTCCAGCTCGGCTTTGGTGATGATTTTTACCGTGGGGGTCATGTCGCAGAACGTGTTTTTTACAAGTGAACTTATGCGCATGGTTTCACCAACTGCTGGTATGGGACCATAATGCCTGTAGTGGCCTGCGGTGTCCTTCATAGTGCGGGTGTTCAAGCAGCCATTCCAACGAGCAATACACTGTAATGAGCGTATAGTCAGGTCGCCAGTCCTTGTCCAGTATGTTCAGGCATACCCATCCGCTGTGCGTGAATATGTTCGGATGGTAGGGAGTCATGGGCGTCGTCCAGCTCACCTTCGGCGGTGAGAATGGATATCGCGGCGAAAGCGTGATTTCCACGGGATAGTTTTTTCCTCTCCATTTACCCTTACCCATGACCAACGCGACCCAGTGACGCGGGTCAATCGGCCTGATAGGCAAACCTCTCGCACGTATCATTTTCGCCTCGTGCGCCACCCTCGATTTGAAGTCCATCGGGAGGTTTCTGAAAAAAAGGGGAGGAGGGTTGTACCCTCCCTCCTGGTTTTTTGGCGTGAGGCGGAGCGTCGCTCCTTCTTTGATGCCGAATTCTTTGAGCCGCCTGTTGTCGTCGAGGACCTTGCCCTCGTAAACTAGGACTGCGCCGTTCGGGTCGTATGCTTGGTTGACGGCGGCCCGTTCTTTCACGTTTTTCACTAGCTCTTGTGGATCCACGTCCAGCTCTGCGGTCTGGCTCAGACCCACGGTTGGTTGTATGATTATTTTCATTTCATACCCGCCTACCCTCTTGATTCACCCCCTAAAAATTGGTGAATTGAGGGATAGTGAGTTTTGGAAAAATCGTCAACCTGAAAAAAAGAAAAAAGAAAGAGATGTTGAAAATCCAAAAACCCGTCTAAATCCCCGTTTGTTGGTAAAAACAACGGGAGGGACTCATAGCAGACCCCGCCAGGTCCGTAATATATTTCCTTTTATTCTTTACTTTGAGAATCCCAATACAAGAGAAAGAACCACGCTGGAATGAATAAAATGTTTATTCCGTCAATAGTTTTTGATTCAAGCATGGTTTTTGTAACAACGATTCCGTTAGTACATCTAAATTTTTTGCTAAATTTTAAGATCGTTTTTACATCATCTGATGCGATCTGCGTTTGATACTTGACTTCGATTGGAAGTATTTTCTTCCCTTTTACAACGATATCGACCTCGTCTTTTTGTGGTGTTCTCCAAAATGCTGCATGATCTACGGCGTTTACGATGATACCTTCTATGAGATGGCCAGCAAGTTCAGTACTTACCACTTCGAAAGGGTAATCAAGCAGCGTGATGACGATGCAGCTGTGTGCCGCATATTGTTTTTTATTTGCCCGAACCTGTTTCGCAACACTTGCCGTAAAGTTGTAGGTTATTTTCAAAAGGAAAGCTTGTTCCAACAGAGAAATACAGCGAGAAATCCTGTTTCTGTTTACTGTCAAAATATTGGCAAGGTTAGTGATTTCAAATAAACGTGCGGTACTGTTGGAAAGTAAACGAAACAATTCGTAGATGATCTTTTCATCTTCTTTGGTAATTCTTGCAATGTCGACGATTGCTTTCTCTATGATTGATTCTTTGATATATTTTTTTATAAATTCTTTTTCTTGTATGTCGACGTTAAGGAGCTCCGGGAAAGCGCCTTTTATAAGATAGATCTCAAACAATTCTTTATATCGTTCTTTTTTTTCAGCAAATATTACATCGTATTCGTGTATGATATTTTTGCTCGTCAGCGTATGTGGCATTGTATGGTATCGTAAAAATTCTGTAAATGTTAATACTGGAAGATAGAATGTGAGAATTCTTCCCGCAAGCGTTTCTTTGTATTGTTGGAGATCAAGTCTTGAAGAACCGGAGACGATTATTTTTATATTTTCTTCTAGGTCATAGATTGTTTTTAAAAGGTCTGGCCAGTTCGGTAGTTTTTGGATTTCATCAAGAAAAAGGTATCGCCTATTGTTCTTGTCTGAGAATTCAAAGAAATAGTTGATCAGATCTTCTGCGATGGTGTAGGTTTGGAAGTCGATGTCGTCAAAGGAGATGTAGCAGATGTTGTTTTCTTTTGCTTTGAGTTTTTGTATGAGTTGTTTCATGATGATGGTTTTACCAACACGTCTCAATCCAACGATGGCGAGTATTTGTTTATGGGTCATGAATTTAAGGAGTTCTTTGTGAAGATCTCGCTCGAATGAAGGAAGGGTGATGTGTTCCTTTTTCCACCAGGGGTTTTGTTTTATAAGTAGCAGTCGGTGTCGTTCTTCCATGGAATACCTAATATAATGCATATTTATAAATATTGTGCACGAAAATCGTGCATAAAATTAATATTGTGCATTATATTTAAGATATAGAAAATCAAAAACGACAAATTCCGCTAGATATGTCAAATAATCATTGGTGTCTCTATAGAAAAAAAATAAGAAATTTTTTAGTGAGAAAAAGAATCGAACTTCCGAAAGCCTATTTTTTCGATGTTTTTCGCTTGTTTTTCCTCCGAGAAACCAATCCTTATCCCGCCAGGTCCCCTATATTTTTAATTTTGCCATCATCAATATCTATTTCATATACTTGGTTTTGGTCTGCAGCCTTGGTAGGATAAAAAATTAGTAGTACACATAAAAAAGCTGTTGCTAGTGTTATTCCAATGTTTTTTGCTAACTTCATTGTTCATTCTCCCCGGTGATGATGAGAATAATTCCTTTTCCCGGTATAAGATTTGTAATTTTTTAAAAGTAAAATTATTCGTATAAAAGAAATAAGAAAAGAGTTCCATGGAGAGAATATGCTATGATAATAGTTTGTTTCTATTCGCTTTGCCATAAACCTATCCGAGGTTTCAATGAGATACTACCCATGATTGTGCATAATATTAATATATGACATGGGTTATCATGTCAAGAGATAGAATACAATAGGAACACTAACTGCTTTGGGGTTAGTAGGGAATGATTCCTTATGGGGGATATGATAAATAGAACATTGAAAAACATGGAGTTATTATCAAGCAGCAAGAATCCTTTCGCTAAATTTCTACGGATTCAAAGGAGTATCTCAACATTTCCTGCGCTTGTGGTGTATTCTGTGGTCGGATTATATTTTACAGGGTCGAATTTCTTCCATTTGCACTACCTCCTTGGCGCTCTCGCTCTCTACCTCCTCGGGGTGGCCGTCAACGGGTACAATAATCTCTTTGACATTGAAGAGGATAAACTCGCTGCATCCAGGGGGATCGTAAAGGCGAACTATTTACTAGCAGAGTTTTCTATGAGGCAATTGACATGGAATTTTGTGCTCACAAGCATCGCCCTTGTCTGCGTTTTGTTACTCATTGGAAACCTCGAGTTTGCTGTCTTATGCGCGTTTTCCTATGCTCTTGGGGTTGTGTACACCCGGCCAATCAGACTGAAGAACAGACCCCTCATCGGCACGGTATCCAACACCTATGGGTTCTCGATTTTCCCTATCCTGAGCTGCTTCTTTTTGCTCAATGGTGAACTGACAGCTACGATTGCGTTTAGCCTAGCGATAGTTCTTCCAGCATTCGCAAATTGTCTGATAGCTGAGATTGCTGACCGGGAGATCGACAGGAAAATCGGGACAAGGACTACCGCCTGCTGGCTTGGGACACGCGCCAAGACTGTTCTTCAGGTTGTTATGATCGGTTCAATTGTTTTGTATTTTGTCGCTCTGTACGTCCACTGGGCTGTGGTTCTGGTGACCCCCTTCCTGGTGGTAATTCTTTATGGAATCTATACGCTTTTCATAGATTTTACAGATAAAATGGCTGATTACGTCCTTTTAAAAATTGGTGCGAATATCTCTCTCATTCTTGTCGTATATATCATAGTCGCGATCATCCTGCATGTGACAAACACTACGCTCCCTTTCTTTTTTTCATAACTGAGAGGGATCCCAGCGTGAACCACTCTGTCTTTATCGGAATAATTGTTCCGTTAACAACTGAGGAGTATGAGATGTTGGTTATCGCGGAAAAATAACACACGTGATCCTCTGCGTTGTCTTTTTCTTCACTCTCCGCAAGACTGGATCATCTGGTGGAGAGCAGAGTTCTCAGAAGCCACCCTCGTTTGTTCTTACATAACTTTATGTAACATGTGTTCCTGCAGGAGGGACATGAAACACGTCACTGTAGGCATCTTCCATGATGACTCCTTAGGCAGGGAACTAGGGAAAAAAGGGACAGCAAGCGACATCCTCATGTTTAACAAAAAAACAGATGAGTGCGTGTACACCTTCATGGCTCCTTTTGAGAACAAACTGATTGCAAAAACCCAGATTCTTTCCTCGATTGATGCTGCAATCATCAACTGCGAACAGATAACCGCGGAGCTTGGCGAGACACTCTTGCTTGTCGACTCCCTGGGGATCACCCAGGGCATCTTGCTTCTCCCGACGTACGCAGAGACGGCCCCCTTGCGCGCTATCATCAAAGATACGTCGCTTGAACAGTTTCCGATAGTCGAAAGGAACATCCCTAAGATAATCGGACATCTAGTAAAAATGAACCCTCCAAGAGACGTCATGTCCCCTGCAGTCGTCATCACGGATCATTCCTTTTCAGTGAAAGGAATCGGGGAGGTCATCCTTGGATTTGTGAAACAAGGGGTGATTAAAACCCATGATACGATGCTTCTGTTGCCTGCGAACAAAGACGTCATGATCCGCTCGATACAGATGCAGGACCGGGATTGTGACAGCGCGACCGCAGGCTGTCGGGTGGGACTGGCAATTAAGGGGGCGACCATCGAAGAACTGAAACGAGGCGCGGTTTTTTCTGCATCTGATGCAGCAACAATCGATACCAGATTTATGCTTCGTTTCACAAAAAACCGTTTCTATCAAGACCTGAGAAAAGGGGTTTTTCATATGACCGTTGGAATGCAAACCGTCCCCATCACGATTACGGAGCTAGCCGGGGAGAGGATGACAATCGAAACTGAAAAGCCAGTGAGTCATCTACAAAACGATGTCTTTATATTATTTGATCTTAATGGGAAGAAACTCCATCATATAGGGACTGGCATCGTTGGATAGCTCTGCGCATCCAAAGAAAAAAAGGGTTGGTTGCACTAGGTTTTTTTCAAAAAAACGGGGTATGTCATTCTTAGGATGGTGCTGCACTGTTTTATTTTATCGGTGGTTTTTCTGTCTCGTTTTCTCCTTAGAAAACAAATTTTTTATTAACCAAAAAGGTGAATACCTTTTTTTGATTAACCAAAAAGGTTAAATACTATACGTGTATACTATAGTTAATCATGCACAAAAAGATGTGTCATCCAGAAATGGATGAAAAGAAAAAGCTGCTATATCTGCTAGAACACCGAGAAAAAATGTTAACCAAACGGTTAACTGACGTAAGGGAAATCCTTACCGCACTGAAATCTACAGGCTAAAAGAAGAACATAAATAAAAAAGGAAAACATAAAAATATGTATCGAGAACATCACGAGCGAGGGTTCAACCGTGGCCCTCGAGAAATGCACAAGGTCACTTGTGCAGACTGTGGCAAGGAAACAGAAGTTCCCTTCAAACCAGATGGGACCAGACCTGTGTATTGCAGGGAATGTTATCAAACACATAAACCAAAAAGATACTAGGGAAAAGAATATTCACGTATTTTTTTTACAAAATCTTTTTTTCTCTTTTTTTACTCTTCATTTTTGTTCCTTCTCTATTTCTTAAAAGAAGGTAACATATAATGATTCGTTTCTTCTCTTCTGTTGGAGTTCCCTTGATTATTGTAAACTTTTATATAGTTCTTTATTATAATCAGATCAATAATTAATGGAGGTTTTCGAAAATGAAACGACATCTACTGATTACAGGCTGTTGTATCTTCATGCTGTTGTCGCTTGGGATTGCTTCTATCCCTGCGACCATGCAAACCCAGAGGAAATCCATTGGTCTATCCACGACCTATCAGGACGAACCACCGGTCATCGAGATCGTCAACCCCACGGAAGGGTACTTTCATTTCTCCGGCATCAAGCTGTTCCCGACCATCCTGAACCTCGTTGGTGATACCATGGGCTTTGGCGGGTTCCGGGTCCGCCCGGTCCAAGTCAGGGTTACCGACGATGTGGATGAACCAGAGGATCTCGAAGTGTATATGTACGTGTACGAGAACGAGCAGGGTGCCCTCGTTTGGAATAATGAAAGTCAGCTGTTTGAGAGAAAGTGGATCGGTCCAGATCTCGGAGATTTTATCCTGAACGTCTCTGCGACGGACACCGGCGGCAATACCGTGT
>JBAZLE010000082.1:0-9138 GCA_041650455.1 Thermoplasmatota archaeon
AATGCCCGGTTTCGGTCTGCCACCAGGTATCCATGATCTGGCAGCGTTCGCCACCGATGTTCTTGTAGTACCAGATCCAGGCTTCAGGGTTGATTGGTTCCCCGACTGACCCAAGGAGTCGTAAGCTGCTAAGGTCATGCTTCTTTGGCCAGTCTTCCCCATGTCTCATGAATAATCGGACACTGGTTGGGGAGGTGTAGAATACGCTGACGCCATATCGTTCGATGATGTCCCACCAGCGGTCTGGCTGTGGCCAGTCCGGGGCTCCTTCGTAGATGACTGAGGTTGCTCCAAGGATCAAGGGTGCGTAGGCGATGTAGGAATGTCCCGTGACCCATCCGATGTCGGCGGCGCACCAATAGACGTCCTCGTCTTTAATGTCAAAGACCCATTTCAATGTCTGTGCGATACCGACTGAGTATCCTCCATGGGCGTGGATGATTCCTTTTGGTTTTCCGGTCGTTCCGGAGGTGTACAGGAAATAGAGGGGGTCGTTGGCATCGAGTTTCTCGGTTTCGCATTCCCGGGGCATGTCTTTGGTGATGTCATGCCACCAGGAATCCTTGTTTTGGTTCCAGTTGACTGGGTCTCCTGTTCTTTTATAGACAATGACGTGTTGGACGCTGGGTGCTTCCTTGATTGCGTCATCCGTTTGATTCTTCAGGTGTACTTTTTTTCCTCGTCGCCAGAAACTGTCGCAGGTGATGACCGCTTTTGCTTCACAATCGAGCATCCGGTCACGGAATGCAGAAGCGCTGAACCCGGAGAAGACCACGGAGTGGATCGCCCCGATTTTCGCGCAGGCAAGCATGGCGATGGGTAATTCAGGGATCATCGGAAGGTAAATACCGACTCGATCTCCTTTATTAATTCCCATTTTTCGCAGTGCGTTTGCGAGTTTGTTGACCTCGATGTAGAGATCATTGTAGGTTAATTTTCGTACGTCCCCTGGTTCTCCTTCGAAGATGAAGGCGACTTTGTTTTTCCGCCAGGTTTTCGCATGTTTATCCACCGCGTCATGGACGATGTTGTATTTCGCACCGACAAACCATTTCACCCAGGGTGCTTCCCATTCGATTGTTTTTTTCGGAGGGGTGTACCATTCGACCAGTTCTTTTGCGATTTCGCCCCAGAACCATTCCCAGTTGTCGGTTTTCTTGTAGAGTTCGTCGATTGTTTTGATGTTGTGTTTGTCCATCCACTGCTTTACATTTGTGTTGTTCACAAATTCTTTTGAAGGTTTAAAAACCCGTTTTTCGTCCAAGAGGACAGATATGTTTTCGTCAGTCATAATATGACCTCACCCGTTTGGTTTCTTCTTTTATATTATATCATATTTGATATTTAGTCTCTGATGCGTCCAAAGACCGTCATCCTGATGGTCTTCTTCGCCGTGCCTCATCTGGTGATGGGGATGTGCCGCAACAGAGTTGTAGTATATGAAGTTTTTCCTCTCTCTTTTGATTTTTCTCCTTAATATTGCGTCTCGGAATCGTCCCGGAGGATCTTGCGGACGAGTGGTGAAAAATCGAAGTCTTTGATGACTTCCATCCGTTCGAACATGTAGGTGCTGATGAACGGAGGATGGGAGAAGAAATTATGTTCTTTGAGGTATCTGATTTTGTTCATTTCGTCTTCTTTATAGTCTTGGAAGGTTTGGTATGCGGAAAGCAGGACTGCTTCGAATTTTCTGCTTGCAAAGAAGATGGTTGAGGGGGTATTGAGGTATGCCAGCTCCTGGATGCTGGGTGTTTTGTTGAGGTTGAAGCTGATATGGGAGAGCGTGAGAATCTCGATGCCTAATTTCTTGAGATTGGGGAGCATGAATGTCTGCAGCAGTCCATCTTCGAAGAATTTTTTTTTCATTCGTGCGACCGTATGTCGTGAGAGGTTGACGAGGTCTCCGAGTTGTTGTGTGGTCGCGGTGGGGTGTTCGACGAGTGTTTTGAAGACTTTTTTTTCTTTCAAAGAAAACTGTTCAGTGCTGATTTTTCTGAAGAGTTCTGGGGTCGTGGTGATTCGTTTGGTATCCTGGATTGTGTAAAGGTGTTGGAGGAATGGGGCGAAGTCAAAGAACCGGTGGATGCGGCTGGTTTCGAAGGGGAAGATGATTTCGTGAGGATATTCTTTTTCCAGCAGACCGAGTTTTGCAAAGGTTTCTGTGCGTATCTCGTTGATGCGTCCGATGTTGGTGTAGTTTTGGGAAAGACTGATGGAGAATCCTTTTTCTTCTTCTCCGACTGAAAAGAAGATTTCGTCGAAGACTTCGATGGCGCGTTTGGTGGTCTCCATGCGTTGTTTTAGGGGGATGACCGGGTTGAATTTGATGTAGATGATTGCGAGCAGTTCACAGCCGAGTCTGTTGGGGAGGGGGAAGATGAGTGGCCGGTAGTATCCTTGTGCGGTGAGTCTTCGTTTGATGGAGGTGAGCGTTGAGAGTTTCACCTGAAGGGTTTTGGATAGCGTACTATCCGTGATCTGTGGGTGGGCGCAGATGCCGCAGAGGACTTTTTTTTCATTTTTCGTGAGGAGACGTTGGTTCACGGACCCTGCAATGGAACACCCGCATAAATAATTATCTCATATTACCAAAATCATTTTTATATTTTAGTAAAAAGCTCAAAATATTGAATAAATTGGTCTAAAATACAACTTTCATCGGCAATTAATTGTTTATGTGGGGAAACGAGGACACAAAGTTTATTAAATCAAGTTCCATTCCCGCACCGATACGCGTTATGAGAGGTTAGATTATGGGAAAAACAATCACCGAAAAAATACTTTCTGCCCACATCATCGAAGGCACACCAGAAAAAGGAAAAGAAATCGGAATCCGAATCGATCAAACACTCACTCAAGACGCCACAGGAACCATGGCCTACCTCCAATTCGAGGCGATGAATGTCCCAAGAGTAAAAACCGAACTGTCCGTCAGTTACGTGGACCACAACTCTGTTCAAATCGGGTTCGAGAACGCAGACGACCACCGATACCTGCAAAGCGTCGCAGCAAAATACGGCATCGTGTACTCCCGCGCAGGTAACGGTATCTGTCACCAGGTCCATCTCGAACGCTTCGGAAAACCAGGCAAAACACTGCTTGGATCAGATTCACACACCCCGACCGGTGGCGGCATCGGCATGATCGCAATTGGTGCTGGCGGGCTGGATGTTGCGGTCGCTATGGCCGGAGGTCTCTTCTACCTGACCTATCCGAAAGTCATCAAGATTCATCTCACTGGAAAACTCAGACCCTGGGTCTCCGCGAAAGACGTCATCCTCAAAGTCCTTGAGATTTTCTCGACCAAGGGGAACGTCGGTTGCGTCTTTGAATACGGCGGCGAAGGAGTCAAAACCCTCTCCGTCCCTGATCGTGCGACCATCACCAACATGGGTGCGGAATGTGGGGTCACCACCTCGGTATTCCCCAGCGATGAGATTACCAAACAATTCCTCAAAACCCAGGGAAGGGAAAAAGACTGGGTGGAATTTCTTGCAGATGAGGACGCTGTTTACGACCGAGTCGTCGATATCAACCTCAGCGACCTTGAGCCACTCGTCGCAACGCCACACAGCCCCGGCAACGTCAAAAAAATCAGGGACATCGAAGGCATCCCCGTCGACCAGGTCTGCATCGGAAGCTGCACGAACTCCTCCTATAAAGACATGATGACGGTTGCCCACATTCTCAAAGACAAAATCGTCCATCCCAGTGTCAGTTTCGTCCTGGCTCCTGGCTCCAAACAAGTCCTGGAAAACATCACCCGTGATGGGGGGTTATCCTCTCTTCTTGCAACAGGCGCACGCATCGCCGAATCCGCCTGCGGTTTCTGCATTGGTAACAATCAATCACCAAAATCCGGAGCAATCTCCCTGCGGACCAGCAACCGGAACTTCCTGGGCAGATCCGGGACCAAAGACGCGCAAGTCTATCTCGTCAGCCCTGAGAGCGCTGCTGCTGCAGTCATCACCGGAAAAATCACTGATCCACGCGATTTGGAACGCATCGGGATATCCTACCCAACGATTCCTCTGCCAAAGCAATTCCACATTGACGATCGCATGTTCATCCTCCCCCCAAAGGACCCCTCAAAAGTAAAAATCGAACGTGGACCAAACATCGGACAACCACCAAAGAATATTCCCCTGCCGGAGAACATCATCGCCCAGGTAACAATCAAAGTCGGCGACGAGATTACCACGGATCATATCATCCCTGCGGGTGCGAAAATGAAGTACCGCTCGAACGTTCCCAAATACTCTGAGTTCCTCTTCGAAGTCGTCGACCCGAAATTCCACGAACGTGCAAAAAAAATCAAGGAATCCGGCCTGTATAATATCATCGTCGCTGGGGTTTCTTACGGACAAGGCTCCTCCCGGGAACACGCTGCGCTCTGCCCGATGTATATGGGGGTAAAAGCAGTGATTGCAAAAAGCATGGAGCGGATTCATAAGGCAAATCTCGTCAACTTCGGCATCCTCCCCTTGACCTTTGTCCATAAAGACGACTACGCGACCATTGACCGAGGAGACCACCTTGAGATTCCAGGGATACGCGCCGTCCTTTCCGGCAAAGAAACCACCGTGAACGTCAAAAACACGACGAAAGGAACGGAATTCATGGTAGCTTTCGAATTATCAGACCGTGACAGACACATTATCCTAGCGGGAGGATCATTAAATTATATCAAATAAGAAAGGAGGACGTACATTCATGAAAAACACAAAAGAGGCAACCGGAAAAATCAAGATGAAAACAACCCTCGTAGAAATCGATGGAGACGAAATGACCAGAATCATGTGGCAGATGGTCAAAGAAAAACTTCTTTTCCCATTTCTCGACATGCACCTGGAATACTACGACCTCGGGTTGAAAAAACGCGATGAGACCGATGACCAAATCACCCATGACGCTGCAGAAGCGATCAAGAAGCACGGCGTCGGGGTGAAATGCGCCACCATCACCCCGAACAAAGACCGCATCAAAGAATACAACCTTAAAAAAGAATGGCCCAGCCCCAATGGAACCATCCGAGCAATCCTAGACGGGACCGTCTTTCGAAGTCCGATCCTGGCAAAGAACATCCCCCCTGGAGTGCGGAACTGGACCAAGCCGATTCACATCGGCAGACATGCGTACGGTGACGTCTATAAAAATCAAGAGATCCGTGTCCCTGGACCAGGAACCGCTCAGCTAACGTTTACCCCTGCAGATGGTGGGCAGCCCATCACTCACACGATCCATGAATTCAAAGGCCCGGGGATCATCCAAGGAATCCATAACACCGACAAATCCATCCGCAGCTTCGCCAAAGCATGCTTCACCTATGCCCTGGACCAGAAAGTACCCCTCTGGTTCGCCACCAAAGACACCATCTCAAAGACCTACGACGCACGGTTTCGCCAGATTTTCCAGGAAGAATACGAGACAAACTGGAAAGAACGATACGAAGAGGCGGGTATCGAGTATTTCTTCACCTTAATCGACGACGCGGTCGCCCGCATTATAAAATCCCAAGGTGGGATGCTGTGGGCGTGCAAAAACTACGACGGGGATGTCATGTCCGACATGCTCGGCTCAGCCTACGGCAGCCTAGCGATGATGACCTCCGTGCTCGTCTCCCCAGAAGGATACTTCGAATACGAGGCAGCCCATGGGACCGTCCAGAAACATTACTACAAATACCTGAAAGGAGAAAAAACCAGTTCAAACCCCATGGCACTCATCTTCGCCTGGACCGGTGCACTCAAAAAACGAGGGGAGCTGGATAACACCCCTGAGCTTGTGGACTTCGCCCATAAACTCGAGGAAGCATCTCTTGAGACGATTCACAGCGGGATCATGACTGGTGATCTGCTGAAAGTCGCAACCCCAAACCCGAAGAACAAACAGGTGTACACCGAGGAATTCATTGATGCCATCGCGGAGCACCTGAGGAAAAAACTCTAAAAAAGGAGAATGAACCATGGCACAAAAAGCAATACGAGAAGCAGACGGGAAAACCATGATCGCCCGTCTCTTAAAAGAATACACCAATGGATCCTATACAATAGAAAATAAATTCATCAGCATCGGACCACAGACCAATGTAAAGAAACTCCCAACCACTCATAAATGGTTGACCAAAGAAAAACTCGTTGTCAAACCGGACCAACTCATCAAACGACGAGGGAAAAGCAAGCTACTGCTACTCAACGCAGACTGGAAAGAGGCGGAGAAATGGATCAAAGAACGGATGAACAAACCCGTCACTGTCGGCACCGTCACCGGCATCCTTGATCATTTCATCGTCGAACCCTTTGTCCCTCATAACGAGAACGATGAGTACTATCTTGCGATCCTCTCACAACGAGACGGCGACCAGATCCTGTTCCATCATCAGGGTGGCATCAACGTCGGGGACATCGATGCAAAAGCAGCCCGCATGGCAATCCCGATTGGGGCCTCTCCATCCGTAACTGATATTGAAAAACAACTCCTCGGCAACATCCCAGCAGAACGACGGTCGCTAATCGCAGGCTTCATCGAAGGGATGTTCAAATTCTATGCTGACCTGAACTACACCTACTTGGAGATTAACCCGTTTGTGGTCACCGACAACCGGATCGTCCCCTTGGATCTTGCCGCAAAACTCGACGATACTGCTGAGTTTGTCAGCGGGAAGAAATGGGGTGATATCACGTTTCCCTCACCATTCGGACGAATGCTGACCAAAGAGGAAGCCTACATCAAAGAACTCGACTCCAAAACCGGTGCGTCCTTGAAACTCACCGTACTCAACCCAGACGGCCGGGTTTGGACCATGGTCGCTGGCGGGGGTGCTTCCGTCATCTACGCGGACACCATCACGGACCTTGGGTTCATGAACGAGATGGCTAACTACGGTGAGTACTCTGGTGATCCCAACGAGGAGTTCACCTACCTGTACGCAAAAACAATCCTGGATCTTATGACCCGTAAGAAGAATCCGAAAGGAAAATTCCTTCTCATCGGTGGAGGAATCGCAAACTTTACTGATGTCGCCAACACCTTCAAAGGTATTGTACGGGCATTAAAGGAATACAAGCCGCGGCTCCAAGAGCATAAAGTGAAGATTTACGTCCGCCGAGGTGGACCGAATTACAAAGAGGGTCTGCGGGTCATGCGGGAGCTTGGTGAGCAACTCGGTGTCCCCATTGAAGTCTACGGACCAGAGACGCATATGACCAAGATTGTGAGTATGGCACTCAAAGGAGGCAAATAACCATGGCAGCTAAGAAAGACTATATCTTATTTGATAAGGATACCCAAGCGTTCATCTACAACATGCAGACCAATGCAGTACAGCGGATGTTAGATTTCGACTACGTAGCAGGCAGAAAAACCCCTTCCGTTGCTGCAATTATCAACCCGACGGGTAACGACAGCTTCCAGAAATTCTTCTTCGGGCCAAAGGAACTCCTCGTCCCTGTCTACAAATCATTAAAAAACGCAGCGAACAGACATAAGAATGTTGACGTGATGATCAACTTCGCCTCGTTTCGTTCCGCTGCCGCCTCCACTGAGGAAGCGTTTTCAATTCCACAGATCAGAACCGTCGTGATTATCGCCGAAGGAGTCCCAGAACGACGCATGCGAGAGTTGATTGCCAAAGCAAAGCAACTCAAGAAAGTCATTATTGGACCTGCGACCGTCGGAGGTATTGTCCCAGGAGCGTTCAAGATAGGAAACACCGGTGGAACCATTGAGAACATTATGGATTCCAAACTCCATCGACCAGGTTCCGTTGGGTTCGTCTCAAAATCCGGTGGATTAAGTAACGAGGCCTATAACATTGTGTCTCAGAACACCGATGGATTGTATGAGGGTATCGCCATTGGCGGTGATCGGTTCCCGGGGACTGTCTTACTGGATCATCTCTTACGCTTTGAGAAAAACCCTGAGATTAAGATGCTGGTGTGCCTTGGTGAAGTCGGTGGATCCGATGAATACACCATTGTCGATGCGTTAAAGAAAAAACAGATCACCAAGCCTCTAGTCATGTGGGTGACTGGTACCTGCTCTAAAGCATTCAAAACCGAAGTGCAATTCGGTCATGCCGGAGCAAAAGCAGGATCAGAATCTGAGACTGCTGATGCGAAGAACGCAGCGCTTAAAGCAGCAGGTGCAGTCGTCCCAGACTCGTTTGATGATTACGGTGAGAAGATCGCGATGGTTTACAAGAACCTAGTGAAAAAGAAGATTATTGTTCCTCGACCAGAACCACCAGTAATCAAGATGCCAATGGACTATAAAACAGCGGTGAAGGCAAACCTGGTTCGAAAACCAGCGAGTTTCATCTCAACGATTTCCGATGACCGCGGCGAAGAACTCCTCTACGGGAACCTGCCAATCTCTGAGGTGTTTAAGAAAGACATCGGCATCGGTGGTGTGCTTAGCGTCCTGTGGTTCAAACGACTCTTGCCAATGTATGCGACGAAGTTTATCGAAATGGCGGTCATGGTGACTGCGGATCACGGACCTGCGGTGTCTGGTGCGCATAACACGATTGTTGCGACACGTGCAGGCAAGGATCTGATTTCCTCTCTTGTCTCTGGGATGCTTACCATCGGACCACGATTCGGTGGTGCAATCGATGGAGCAGCACAGATGTTCTCCGAGGCATACGATGCAGGTAAAACGCCGCAGCAGTTCGTCGATGACATGAAAACAAAAGGCGTCAACATCCAAGGAATCGGGCATCTCATCAAATCCATCCATAACCCAGACATGCGGGTCACGATCATCAGCTCCTATGCCAAGAAACATTTCAAGAGCACACCCTTGCTTGATTACGCACGAGAAGTCGAGAAGATCACCACCTCAAAACGTGATAACCTGATCTTGAACGTCGATGGTTGCATTGGGATTTGTTTTGTCGATCTCCTCCGCTCAGAGCTGACGAAACAAGAGGCTGACGACTACATCAAGATGGGTGCACTAAATGGATTATTCGTCCTTGGCCGCAGCATCGGGCTCATCGGGCATTATCTGGACCAGAAACGCCTGAAACAAGGATTGTACCGGCACCCATGGGATGATATCGCGTATATGCTACCAGAACGGGAAAAATAGCCCTAACTACATCGAGCCAACTTCATGGCTCTCTCGTTTTTTTTT
>JBAZLE010000083.1:0-8867 GCA_041650455.1 Thermoplasmatota archaeon
CTTGGGTGCAAGCATCCTTTGACGACATCCTGAAACGACAGATTAAGGATGCATTTACGATCAGTCCTGAACTGAACAACGTCATCATACAAACCCAGTGCCAAGAACAGGACCGTATCCTAAGATGCATGGTGTCCATCTCCGGCTCTGTAGAAGACCAACACATCACAGAACAGCATCCATTGACCGTACGACTCAGACATTCCACCTGTGACATCTGCTCCCGAGAAGCAGGGGGATACTACGAGGCGATCCTCCAGATCCGGACGGTCCAACGAACGTTTTCAAAGGAAGAGCTGAAAATACTACACAGCACCGTTGAAACCATGGTTGAACAGCTCCAAAAGAACGGAAAGCGGGGGTTGTTCATCACTGATTTTGAAGAAACACGCCAAGGCCTTGACTTTTTCCTCAGTGAAAAAACAACCGCATTTTCCATAGCAAAAAAAATCCAAGAGCAGTTCGGTGGTGACTTCAAACAATCCGCGTCCGCTGCAGGTATGAAAGACAGCAAAGAGATCTACCGGATGACGTATCTGATCAGAATTCCCGCCTATCGGAAAGGAGATTTCTTCTCCTATGACAACTCGTTTTTCATGATCGTCTCGCTCCATGAACAAAAAGTCCGTGCCCTAGAGCTGCCTACTTGGCAGGAGAAAGTAATGGAAGGGAAAAACATCCAACCTTCAAGAATTTATGGGGGAGCGGAACTAGTAAGGGAAATGATCCTGATCAGTCAGACAACACAAGAGATTCAATTAATGGATCCAAAAACCTATATGACCGTTGAAATCCATAAACCTGAACCGATTTCGATTGAACCCCCCCTGGTGAAAACCGTTAAGCTAGATGATTATCTTTTTCTGCTGCCTTCGTAAGTGTGTTTTCGGAGATTTGTTCTGCTGCTGGAAAAACTGTTCTTTATCAAGCAGAAGGAGATATTCATCGTAAAATTTTTTGTCATACTCAAACCATTGCGGAAGCCGCGCGATGATACGAAAGCCGAGGGATTCGTAGAGCTGAAGTGCTTTTTTATTAACTGAGACAACCTGCAGATGCATATTCTTTGGATGCCATTTCTTCTCTGAACGGCGGATCAGCTCTTCGAGGAGGAGATGACCAATGCCTTTTCCCCTCCACTGTTTCGAGATCCCGATACCGAGATTTACGTTCCCATGGTTCCGACCAAAGCCTGGTTTTGCTATACATGTTCCGATCAGACGCTCATCGACCAGTGCTTTCAGTTGAAGCTGTTGTCCTTTCCGTTGTTCTGTGACCTGTGTTTGTAACCACCGTGTTTCCTCATCGAGGGTTACCAGCTTGTTCAGAAGAAGATAGGTCCCTTCTCTCGTAAGTGCGTTGATAAACCGTTGGAACTCCCTCGCATTCTCCTTTCCAGTGAACGGTTCGATTCGCACGATGGTCCTATCGCGTAACCTGATGATTTTTTGTGACATATTGGTTCCGGTGTCGTATCAATTTGGTTGATATAGAGGTATTCCTGCCTTTCAACAGAATGGTTTTATGGGTGAAACACTTGTCATCTGTCTATGCGAGTAGCGCTCAAGTTCGCGTATGATGGGAAGAAGTTTTCTGGATATGCGCGACAACCTGGTCAGCGGACCATTGAACAGACACTCATAGAACGGCTCATGAAACAAGGGATTTTTGATGATGCACGGAACGCTTGTTTTCGTACCGCGAGCCGTACCGATCGAGGAGTGTCTGCCCTGGGGAATGTTTGCGCGTTTGACACCCATCTTACGAAAGAAGAAATTCTCCACTTGTTGAAAACACAGACAGCGGAACTGTTCATCTATGGAGCTCAGGAAGTATCAGCAGGTTATTATCCGCGTCATGCGAAACGACGAGAGTATCGCTATTATCTCAGAAAGGCAGGTCTTGATATGGAGAAGGTACTATCTGCTGCGAATATATTTACGGGTGAGCATAACTTTCAGAATTTCGCTCGAGTGGAACCGTTGAAAAATCCGGTTCGATATATCGAAAACATTATTGTTTGCACAACGCGAGATTTCTTCGTCCTTGATTTTTATGCACAGACGTTTTTATGGAACCAGATTCGTCGGATTGTCTCAGCGCTTAAAAAGGTTGGAGACGGGACACAGTGTTTGGATGCGATCAGATATGCTTTGGATCATCCAGAAAAAAAGATCGATTTTCAGCTTGCGGCAGCAGAGCCTTTGCTTCTGAAAGACGTGGTTTATGATTTTTCTTTTGACCATATAAGGAAATATAAAGAAAAGTTGCTCTCTTTTGAAAGGAGCATCGTCTCCTCCTTGAAATGATCCCTTCTTTTTTCTTGGTAGTTACACCGTCGCTTCCAGTGTTTTTACCTGTTGTGCGGCTAGCACCTCGTTCATCTTCAGATACGTAAGGTCCATGTCTTTTTTCTTCATCCAGGTGTCTTGTAGGGGCGTGAGCGTTGGGGTTTTGTCGACCATCCCAACCATTTTATCATTGTCGTTGTTCATCACTGCAAGGACGGCTTCATAACCAAGTCTGCTGGCAAGCACCCGGTCGAACGCAGAGGGATCTCCCCCGCGTTGTACATGCCCCAGAACACTGACTTTGATGTCCCAGTTGATGACTTTTTCAATGGCTGCTTTGATTTCTGCTGCTCCTCCGCAGGTTTCTCCTTCGGCGATCACAATAATACTGCTGTGTTTGCCTGCTTTGTACTGTTCTTCAAGCTCTGCGACAAGCTGCGGGATCTTGATAGGTGATTCAGGGATGAGGATGTCCTCCGCTCCCCCGCCAATCCCGGTGTAGAGCGCGATGTACCCTGAGGTTCGGCCCATCACCTCGATGATAAAGAGTCGAGAGTGCGATGAAGCGGTATCGCGTATCTTATCGATTGCTTCAAGTGCGGTGTTGACCGCCGTGTCAAACCCGATGGTAAAATCAGTCCCATAGAGATCGTTATCGATGGTTCCTGGCACCCCGATCCCTTGGATCGGGAACTCTTGGGTAAGCTCATGCAGTCCATGGAACGAGCCGTCCCCACCTATCACAATAATGCTGTCGATGCCGAACCGTTTGAGGCTTTTGAATGCTTTTTCCCGCCCTTCTTTAATGAGGAACTCCCCGCTGCGAGCAGTCTGCAAAATGGTCCCGCCATCCTTGATGATGTTGCTGACGAAGTACCGGTCGACCTGTTCGATGTCCCCCTCGATCATCCCTTGGTACCCGCGCTTGATCCCAAACATCGTGTTGCCATAATAGATCCCGGTGCGTACGACCGCACGGATTGCAGCATTCATCCCTGGAGCGTCTCCACCGCTGGAGAGCACCCCGATGTATTTTCCCTGTCCCATCATCCATCGCCTAGTACGACTATGAAATCATTATCAGCATTAAAAATATTGCTAGGAAAACCCCCTGGTGCTTTTATTTGTGCTTTTTTCGTAACGCTCGATAGAGAAAATACATGACCCCACCATAGCACACGACGGCACCAAAGATGAGCATCGCTATTGCTGAAAGCGAGAGGTCAGTTATGTGGGTTCCTCCTTTTTTTCTTTCTTTTTCATCAACAAAAACGAGGCAGCACATATCGTCGCACAAGGTAGTATCCCTCCAAGGATGAGGACGCTCCATGGTTGTATATAGGGTCGTAAGATATTTTCGTAGACCGCTGCAAGCAGGAGGACGGTCAGGATACTAGGGACAACGTATTTGATGAGTACATCCCACCAATGTCCGATAAGAATGTCTGATGTTTTATTTGCGTTTTCGCGGAAGACGGAGATGCGGAATCCCCATGCGAGAACCAGGCATTCGACGAGTCCGACGAGGACTAATCCGAAGTTTGAGATGAAATAGTCTACGATATCCAACCAGTATAGTCCACTTCCCGTGGTAAATAGCAAGCTTGCAATAAAACCAAGAAGGCAGATGATGGCTGTTGCTTTTTGTTTGGTAAACCCCCACTTGTGTCGTATGCCGGTTGTCATGGGCTCAATCATGGAAAATGCAGAATCGATGCCGAACGTCAGCAAGGCTAGATAAAAAAATATTCCAAAGACGGTTGTTGCGATTGGAAATAGGGAGATGGCGGTCGGGTAGGTGATAAAGGCGAGTTGTGGACCAGCAATCCCAAGATGTTCTATACTAACGCCCTGTGACATGGCAAGGTACCCGATAATGCTGAAGACGGCAAATCCCGCAAGAAACGAGGTTCCGGAGTCTGCAAGTGCGATGATGAAGGCGTTATTGGAGATATCTGATTTCTTCTTCAAATGACTGGCGTAGGTAATCATGATTCCTTGTGCGATTCCGACAGAGAAAAATACTTGTGCGTAGGCTGCAAGCCAGACGTTCAGGTCTGAAAGTTTCGAGAAATTCGGAGTGAGGTAATAACTGATTCCTTCGATCGCACCGGGGAGGGTCACACCTCGGATGGTGAGGATGGCAAGCAAGATCCAGGGAAGTGGGACGGTGATCATGACGACTTTCCCGATCCGACCGACTCCTTTATAAAGGATAATGAACACAAGGAACCACAGAACAAGAAGGCTCAGCAGGACAGGGATTTGGATCCCTCCGATGTGTAACGGACTATTGGTTATATTGAGAAAATCAGTAAGGAAGAAGGATTCAGCGTTCATCCCCCATCGCAGATCAATTGAGTAAATCAAATACGAGAAACACCAGGCCATGATAACGATATAATACGTGACGATGGCGAAAGGGACGAGTGCGCTCCACCAGCCAACCCATTCCCATTTTTTCCCAATCTTTCTAAAGGATTCAGGTGCACCTTGTCTGCTCCAGTGTCCCACGGAGAACTCGAGGATGAGCATGGGGATGCCTGCCGTGAAGAGGGCAACAAAATACGGGATGAGAAAGGCTCCTCCTCCATTCGAATAAGCGATGTAGGGAAATCTCCAGACGTTTCCAAGTCCCACTGATGAACCGATCGCTGCCAGAACAAACGCAAGCCGCGAGTTCCATAGTTCCTTTTCTGGAATATAGTTTCCCCCGATAAGATATATTAATTCTCTGTTATGTTATAAATATATCTGAATTTTTATTAGAATACTTGGAGAAGTTGTTTTGCGATTCGAACCTAAATATTTATTATGAATGAACTGTTCATGTGTTGCTCGTGCAGGGGTAGCCAAGCCTGGTCTACGGCGACAGACTCAAGATCTGTTCCTGCAGAGGTTCGGGGGTTCAAATCCCTTCCCCTGCATACATTTTTCCAGTGAGCAAAGATATAAATAGACAAGGGTGATTTATTTTGATAGGGGCAGGAAAGATATGGAAAAACGCCCATTGATTGGTGTAAGTCTCTGTGTTGTGGTTTTTCTTGTTCTGGGTTCAAGCGTTCCTGTCATAGCAAGAACCCAATCTTCTTTAGCTAAGACAATGCCTTCCATTTCTCCTTCATCAGCTGCGAACTATGAAGTATACATAGGAGCAGGGATTATTCGTCAATATGAACAGAAATTTGGTTTGGGGTGGCATATGACAGTCATGAATACTGGTGATACAAATATCACCGGTTCTACGTCTAGCAAAGAAATTACATTATTTGGAAAAATTGTCGACAACTGGAGTCAGCCATTCTCTTTAGGACCCGGTATTGGAACTTCTATAGGATCTGCAGTTCTTGATTTTCATCCGATAACACTCATTACCCTCACGGTCGTGGTTGAAAACATATCATATTCAAAATATGGATATGGGATAGGTCCTTTCGTCCTCCTTCCTGGTTAGTTGAAAATAATGAAAACGAAATGGTTGGCGTTTGGAATCATTCTCTTGTTCGTTGGCGTAACCATAGCACCAGCAACTGCACAGAACACAGAGAAACAATCGGTATCACTGGGGACTTGGTTGTATGTCGGTGGGAGTGGGCCAGGAAATTATACCACGATTCAGGATGCAATCAACAACACGACCGATGGGGACACCGTCTACGTGTTCCCAGGCATCTACAGAGAACTGATTGTGATAAACAACAGCATTCAGCTCCAAGGTGCAGACCTTCTCACAACACTGATTGATGGTAAAAATACAAGCAAAGATATCATCACCTGCGTCGGAACCAATGTGCACATCAGTGGTTTTACTATCTACAATTGTTCCAAGAGCCATTCTTGTGTCCTTATCAATCACACCAAGAACTGCACCCTCTATGGAACAAGAATCCATACAGGAGACTATGGGGTCACCGTCCAAAACGCACAGAACATCAGCATCATCAACAACACGTTTCCCCAAAACTCGTCCACAAAAACCGGATATATTGCTATTCGTCTTATTCAAAGTATTTTTTGCACCATTTCACAGAATAACATCTGCTCATGGGTAGGCGGTATTCTCCTCTCAGGAGCTCACCTCCAAATCACCAATAACACGATAACGGATGCCCATCGAGGGATCACTGATCTGATGAATACACTTCCGGGAACAAACATGTATTTTATCATCGATGAGAATCATCTGAAGGATACCACGGAAGCAGTCTTTCTACTTGGTTCACGGGACTATTCCATTACACGCAATGAAATAACCAATTCAACAAAGTGCGGATTGCACATAGGTGAGGAAGTTTTTTCAGGTACTACTCCAGAAAATGTTACCATAAAGGACAATCGCATCACCGATTCAGCTCAGGCGATGGGTATTTGGGATTCCCGTAACATGAGCATTCAAGGAAACCAGATCCAGCGAAACGCACGTGGTCTTTTACTTTATTGGTGCTCCTCAACGTCTGTTACGAAAAACACCTTTCAGGATAATGAGCAAACAGCTTCCTACCGATGGGTGTTCTTTCCTTTCTCAGGCTTAGAAGATAAAATCCCGCAATTCGATAAGAATTATTGGGATACACCCCAGGAATCACCTTATCCAATCATCGGTCGATGGACTTTCTTCAAACTAAACTTCTTCTTTAAATTCCCTTGGGTGACCTATGATTGGCATCCTGCACAAGAACCCAATGACGTCCCAGTGATGACCGGAAAGCATCTAAAATCAGAATCTTTCACAAGAGTGATTATTATCCCCTGTTTAGAATTTATCCGGTAATTAGGTATTCAATTCCCTTCTCCTGCATCTTTTTTTTTTTTCATAATTGTTGTCTCTGCTCAGTTTTTCACAGGAGAAACCATAAGATTCTTCTCCCAAAAAATTTATATAATGGTATCCTATATATAAATTGGGGCATGGTTTTTTTGAAGTTTGTTACTTACATTAAGTGTACAGATTGCGGTATCCTGCGACAAAAAATTGGGAGTTTAAAAGAAATGGGAATTTTAGAAGGGAACAACTGCCCCAACTGTGGAGGTGAGGTTGTCCTTTTGAACGAAACCCTTGGAGATGGTGTGGAAAAATAATTACATCATTCTCATGTGCATTTCTTTTTCTCCTCTATAAAGATTCGTATTCATGGTTTTATTTCCGCTCACTAGTTTTATGGAAATAAAAAAAAGAAGAGTAGGATGAGCGTGTTTCTGGTTCTTCTTTTCCTCAAATAATTTTTTTTTTTTTTAAAAAGATTACTGCATGAACAGAACAAACGGTCCGAGCATAAAGGCGGTTCGTTCCTCAACGATTAGCGGGATGATGAAAATCAAAGAGACGGTGATGTTGATCTTCCCAATCCCAAGAGCTGGCGGCATGATGGGTGTTCGAATGGTGGTCGTGTTACTTCCAGAGATTGCTCCTTCGGTGATTGAACCTTGAAAGATATGTGCTCCCGCAAGCTCGATCTTCCAATCAAAATTATCTGCGTCCACAACAGTAGCAGCAACACCGTATCCGCCTCGTACTCCAGTGATTTCTGGAGCTGCCATTGCTTGGGTGACTGCACAACTGCCTAGTACCGATAGTATGATCATACATATGATTGTTTTTTTCATAATCTGCCTCCGTACTGGATTTCGAATTATCATGCGTTATTTAAATGTTATTAAAAGGATAAATTTGTGTAAAAGCAGTGTAAAAGAATGGATTGATAACACTGTCGCTCATGATTTCATAGATTTTCTGTCCCATTGCTCCGAAAATTGGAAGAAAGGTATCAAGATGCATTTCGTCGGAGTTATAGATTCTTTGTTTTTTGTCTGCACTACCGATGATACTATAACGAGTATTCTAATGCTTCCTCTGCGCTTATTTCCTTGATTTTCCCTTCGCTTACCCATCGGTCAAAGGTGGGTCCTTCGATGGGAAATTCAAAATTCCCTTTCTTGGTGTACATCCTTAGAGTGTAAACATCCTTGTTTTTTCCTCGTTCAAAACCATACAGCACGGCACATGCAATCGTCTGGTCCTTTCGTGCTGTCAACGCATAGTACCTCCCTACTTTTATTTTCAGCTTGAACATCAATGATTCCTCCGGTTCATTACCTGAGGAATACCAACTCGTTGTTTAAACCCATGCTCTCTTGGTTATCCCCGAGGGAGCACCATGTACCGATACCATCGCCCTGCAGTTGCTTTTCTGCTGGTTCCTTTTCTGTTCTGGTCTTTCCACAGGTTTAAATACGCATAAGTCGTATTATTATAACGGAGAAATAATACTAATCGACCATGAAAAAACGATACCTCGCTGCTCTCATCATCATTGTCCTTCTCATGGTGTTGGGTGGATTGTACTGGTTAGGATATCTTCAGTTCCGTGATAGCCTCCCGGTTTTTAACCCGAACCCGGGTTCGACATCATCCGATACATCTGAAGAGTCCGAGTCGAGCCCTCAGCTGGTAATTGAGAACGTTCGAGGAAGGATCAACAAGATTTCCGCGGAGATTAGAAATATCGGTGATCAAGACGCAGAATCTGTTCAGTGGAGTATCTCTGTTGAGGGTGGGATTCTCAAACGAATTGATGT
>JBAZLE010000084.1:0-8826 GCA_041650455.1 Thermoplasmatota archaeon
GTAGCCCATAGAATACCTGGAGATAGAATGCATTCCCAGGCATCGTCGGGCTATTGTTCACCCATGATGAAGTCAACGGCGTTTTTGTAAAGACGGCCAGCGAAAGCGGCGAGTTCCAATCGTACGAAATTCCAATGAATGACGGATGGACAATCAAGAACAGAAAGATTATGCAACTGAAGACGATAAATGCCAACAGTACCGGCAAATTGAACCGCGTTGAATGATGATGGCTTATTTTTTTATCAAGCATTTCAGCCATATTCTATTCGTTCGAGGAAGACACCGGGAGCGTCCCATTGCGCCGCTTCTTTCTATTCACGTTGACGCCATAGATGAAATACCCGAAACAGCCGAGGAGGGTTACGCCGGAAACGATAAGGCCAAGATCGAAATAGGTCTGCGGTTTGAAATACAGCGTCAACTCGACGTTGATGGAACCGTCGGCATTTTCCGTGTAATTACTCTTGTCAAAATTTTTCTTTATTGAGTCGGCATCAATGGTCCATTGATTGGCATACCCATATACCTTTGTATGCGTGGTATCAAATACGGATTTCTTGTAAATAAATGATATTTCATCGCCTTCCATGAATTTCTGTCTTGGGACGCACTCTGTCACCGTGGATTCGGACAGATTATTTTTCTGGAATTCCAGTTCACGCAGTCTTGCCCGGCCGGCAGCATCGGGTTTTTTAACCCTATTCAGTTCATTGATTTTATCATTGAGGGCGTAGTACGCGTCGTCTTTGACCTTATATTCCTTTTGCTTCCGGCACCACTCGCCTGTCGGGTTTTGTTTGAGATACAGGTTCCAGTTCGTATCATACGACTCCAAGAACGACAGAGCCTGAGCGGAGTGTATATTTTTCAGATATATCTTATATTTGACGGAATTGACCTTTTCGAACGTAACGTTATTGGAATTGATAAGCGGCAGATAGTCGGTGTTGATCTGATAGAGATCCAGTTTTCCAAACGTGGCAACCTTCTCATATTTTGACAAAACATCGGCAACAACCTCCGGTGATTGCGAGATCTCCTTATAGTACGCCCAGTCAAAATCATTCCTCTGTAGGATGTACTTGACGTTGAGCGTCCTCATCAGGTACTCGAAGTTGCCGTAGTCTTTGTTGAACAGATACGCATAGGCGTCTAGTGCTATCTTGTTGCTTTCTTCTTCGCTGCTTCCGGCCTGTCGCATCACAAGGCCTTTGTTGAACAGTATCTCCGGATTGGCGCTGATTTTCCCCCAATCATACACGGCGAAATATTGGGCAGGCAATAGGAATATCCTAAAAGAGGAGCTGTCATTCCTGAAATACTTCTCGGCATCGTAGTAATAGGACGGTATTCCCTGTATTATTGAATCTTTTTGGAATAATTGTTTGGTAAAAAACGGAAAGGCATTTATTAGGACGAGAATTGTTAGAACGGCAGCGAGAGCATTCTTTAGCTTGACATTTCTGATTGATACCAATAAATACGCTGATAAAATCGATAATCCAAAAATGTACACCTGAATGAACTTATAACTGCCCCTGAACATACTAAACAGAGGAACATGATCGTATGCCCATGCGTATGCAGTCGAAAATATACCCTGGTTGGTAGCTACCACCATGGGTATTGATGTGATGATCAAAATGAGTACCCAGAATATCTGCTTGCTCTTCCTGATGAATACAACACTTGAGAGTGCGATCAATGGCAGAAGGTACATGCTTACCATCAACAATGGCTTTCCGAGATAGGCAGCAGAGTATCCATAATAGGAGACACCATCCCATCCTTGGCCGAAAGCCCACAACCCCAAGGTTCTGAACACGTTAAGGTACGAGCTCGCCTGATTTTGCATGGACAGCGGCTCTGACAGGATTGTCGACATATCGGCCGAATTTTGGAAAAACGACAGTATCCCGACTATCCAGTACGCGTTCACTAGGACGGTGAGGGCGAGGCAAAACAGGACCCGCAGTAACACCGGACGCAGTTTCTTCCGCAGATTATGCAAGAAGAGCAGGTGGATACCATAGGCGAAAATCACGATCATATTAATCGCCACTAACGGTGGGTTTATCCCGCCCATAAACAGCGTCGCGAGCGAAAATCCAACGCCATACCGAAAGAAGCGCTCGGATAGGACGATCTTATGCATCAGGTAGAGCTGCAACGGTAAAATGACATACGGTAGGAGCAGGGATGATGCTCCCGCGAGATTGATCAGCGTGTAGAGGTTGAAAATGTAGAACAAACCGCCGATATAGGTATACATCGAGGTGGTGGAAAACTCGGTCTGAATGAACTTCGTAAAGGAATAGAATCCAATCCACAGAATCAGCACAAATATCACCGTTTGGCACATGCTGACATTAAAGAAGAACGACAACAGGTAATAAAAAAAACTGTACGGGAACAGATAGGTCTGACTCCATGTATAGGATTGTCCGAGCAACAGCGTGCTATCCCAGCTGTACAAAAGATTCTTGAACGCATGAGCGGGGGAAATGAGGGGATTGATGTAGGAATCGATGACGAATTCCCCTTTTGTCTGTAAAAAAATGAGATACAGGACGATACCCACCGCGAGTAGTAGTACAAACCGCCCGTATCGCGCTGATCCGCCGGCGCTATTGTTGATGTGAAACATGCCGGGCTATTTCTTGAGAATACCGATACAGAGACAATTTGTACCGGGGAAGGGACGACCGTACTGGGCATCGACGACCTCATCCCTGCGGACTTCCCTCCATTCGTTCTTCATTGATACTCTTTTCAGGAAGAAGATCTCATTAAAAAAAAGTTGTCCGGAAAAAAGCCTATTATCCATTCCCTTGTTATAACCGATGGGAAATGTAGCTATCATCCTTCCACCCGCTGCAAGGCAATGGTCCTTCATATTCAAGATTGCTGGTACTATTTTCCCCTCATCCTTTTCGTCATCATCAACACCGATATGCTCAAGGGTCGAGACGCTGATGATCAAATCGTACAGTTTTTTCGGTTTGAAGTCAACGATGTCCGCATTGATTATGCCGGTGCCCTTTTCAAATTTGTCCAGAACATCCCAATCCAAATCGAGGTAATGCGACAACACATTCCCGACCTCGAGGATTCTCTCGTTCTTTTGCAGGTATGATGTGACAATCGGTACTTCAACCGCCCTTTCATTGATCCATGTGGTATTGTAGCCATGAATAAAATAATGGAATACGGTATTGTTGAACATGAACGTCCTATGGGAAGTATATAGTCGAACAATCGGTACGACGATCTTTTTCAGAATGTTTTTGATGCACAATACCATCCGGCCGTCGCCCTGACCGTCATCGCTATAGATATGGGATGCAGTACCCATATCATTTTCCATAGATTCCGAAAATTTGGCCACCGTACATCAATGTCCTGTTGACGAGATTAGGAAAAAACATGAATGTATATGGCGTATATAGCATCACTTTTTTTAATCCCGTTCTCCGGAGGAAGAAATCCAGGGTATAGGGGGTAAACAGCATGGTATGGCTTGAATCATATTCACCGGAGTAGTTGCTATTGATTTTTTTTTCGAGGGCGTTTGCGTTCGGGGTTGTCACCACGAATAGTCCGTCATTTTTCAGATGATTTCGTATGATCATCTTGATGGTGTTAAAATTCGACAGGTGTTCTACGACATCGAAACAGGTGATGAGATCGAATTGCACGTTCTCAAATGGAAAATGGGCATCGTCGTCGTTCAAATCGCACTCCTCAACACTGCTCTTCAAATGCTTCTGTTTGTATGCGGCTACCGCATCAGTATCGTAGTCGATTCCATAGCAGGTGCTGCCGCCCTGAACGAGGTCGATGAACACGCCGTTGGCACATCCGATATCCAGCAAGCAGGCATGTTCGAGCCGCTTATGTCCATTGATTACCCGTACATACTTTTCAAATGTCGAACGGTCTTTTTCCGGGATGGCATTCATATTAGAGGGTGTTGAAAATGGTCAGCACCGTCGCTGCGGTATTTTCCCAACTGTACTTTTTCAGCAGCTTGTCCGCGTTCGACAGGAGCTGCGTTCGGAGCGCCTCATTGCCGCTCATCAACCTCATCTTCTCATAAATATCATGGGCATCATAGGGGTCACAGTAGAGCGCGGCGTCTGAAAAAACTTCCGGTAATGAGGTGACGCTCGATACGATGACGGGAGTGCCGCATTGCAGGGATTCCAGCGGGGTCAATCCGAAGCCTTCATATTCTGAGGGTGAGATAAAAAAATCTGCTGCAGAATATAGGTTATTAAGAGCTTCGTCTGAAACCCTTTCGCGGATCCAGACGACGTTCTTTTCGATGTTCAGCTCCCTGGCATAGTCCATGATATTCTCGTTATCGAACACGCCGAGGCACACCATGAGGACGTCCTTGTTTCCATTGTCTGAAATCAACAAAGAGAAGGCCTTTAATAGATTTTTGTAGCGGACGGTATCGAGATAGAATATGTATCGGGAATTCACATGAAAATGATCGCGTATGTATCCACTCGCTTGTTCTCTTTCGATTGTATAGAACTGTTCCGAGGTGCCCATGTACGTCACCAATCCCGGTCTTGAGATATGGTAGGTTCGCTCGACGTCCTGTTTCGTGAACTGTGAATCGAAGAATATGAAGTCCGCGTCACGAATGAACTTCTTGTAGATCCCCAACTTACTGACCAATCTGATCTTCCAACCGAACCAATTGCTGAAATGTTCGAATGCGATATCGTGGACGGTCACGACGATCTTGCAGTGCTTCGGTTTCCTGAGCAACGAATCCTGCGTCGGAGTCCAATAGATATCGATCCCTTCTTTTTTCAGAAAACCGTTGATCGCGAAGAACTTGTAATAGAAATCGTTGCCGATGTTCAGGTTCACGATATGCACGTTCCTGATCGTCCTATATTTTTCCAATATCTCGAAATTCGTAGGACATATCAAATGGTAGGAATTTCCAGATTCCATCACTAGCAGGTCCTTCAAGATGTTATCCAGGTACCTCGAGATGCCGCTATTCGAGACGAAACACCTGCAATCTATCGCGATCTTCCTCATATCAATTGCTCTCCGCCTCGATCAGTATGGTCTTGCCAAGCGTCTTGAACAGTTTCGGGATATGGGTATCGAACAGGGTGCCGGTGTTATTCAGGTTCAGCACATCGGACGCCGACCTGATGATGGTACAATTGTGGTCCTTCAGGAGGGTGTACATATCGGAAAACGTGAAATAGCGGATATGCCCGACAGATACCTTCGGGATGTTCCTGTTTTCCAGCAGTGGGTTCACCCCCATCAGCATCAACATCCTTCTCGGTAAGCTTGCCACGTTTGGGGTCGTAATGATGATCCTGCCCTTGCTTTTGAGGTTATTTTTTATCTTTTCCAAGAACACGTCCGTGTCGAATACGTGTTCGATGATCTCACCGGCAACGACGATATCAAATTTTTCCCCGGCGAAGAACTCCTTCTCCATATAGTCGCCCTGCTGGACGATGATGCCCTTTGTTTCCGCCCTTCTCGCCGAAGAGACGGAACTTTCTATTCCGTACACCATGTTCGTTGTTTTCTTGTACCTTTGCGCGTATGACCCGTCCCAACATCCGAGATCGAGAATCTTCAATCCGGCATCGGGAATGCCATCCAGTATAAATTTGATCCGCGTCTCCTCAACCCTGATCGTCGGCATTTCTTTCGAGTAGGTCTGCTCATTGAACTGATTGTCCATTTGAATTCTTTGAATGGTATCGTTCTGTAATGATACCAGATTCTCTCAGTAATATGGCATTCCAGTCAAGGCCCCTTGCGAACGCCAGCCCCCTCCTGACGAACGACCTTCTCGTGTCCTCGTCTACTAGAAGTTCGACCACCTTCCTTGAGAACTCCATCGTGTCGAAACAGGGAACCCAAGTGATGTTATCTCCCCATATTCCGACGATGTCCTCTAAGCCATAGGCGACCACCGGCACTCCGCACGCCATCGCTTCCCCGATGACTATTCCCCATCCCTCTTCATGGGAGGGCAAAATGAACAACTTGCTCGATTTCAATGTTGCGATCTTCTCGTCTTCTCCCAAGAAACCGAGAAGTGAGATGTTCCCGGCGAGGTTGTTCTTTCGTATCAAGGACTCGATGCTGCTCGATTCCTTGCCCTCGCCAATAATCGCGCAGCGTATGCTTGGGACCGACTGTTTCGCATACTTTAAGATGTCTATAACGTCGTAGATCCCCTTCGTGACGTTCAGCCTTCCAATGAAGGAAATATCGAATGTTGGCGAACCCTTCGCTCGTATCCGCGTGATATGTCCTAAATCCAAACCGTTCTTAATGACGTAGATATTCCTTTCTTTGAACGAATACCTTCCTACCAGGACTGCCTTATTGTGATCCGAATCCGTGAATACGATGAAATCCTTCTTCTTGATCATGTAGAAGGACATCCGTTCAAGCGCGGTAACAACCTTCGACGAGAAGGAACCTCTTTTTTGTTCACCGATGATGTGGTGCAGGAAGGTGAACGGTTGTGTCCCGTTCCTACACGCGAAGAACACCGGGATTATATCATGGAAGAAGTGGGAGTTGGAAACGAGCACGTCGGAACGCATCTTGCGAACGACGAAGATGGACGCGATCGCTCGATAGAGGTAGATAAAAAAAAGAACCGGAAAGAGATTGTAGAAACGTCGTTCGAATGGGAGCGGGGGATACGTGGAATACGCTACGTTCCGGATATTGACGTACTTCTTGTAATTCCGGTCGCAACAAATCGACGTCGGATTCGTTGTTGCCCCGAAGTGTTCGATTAACTTCCTACAGTGGAGCTCGCCGCCGCTCGTTGCGCTTGTGTCCGACGCATAACCATTTACGACAAAGGTTATCTTCATCGCTCGTTTACCCTCTATTCCCGATCTGTTTCGCCGGGTTTCCGGCGACGATCGTGTTCGGTGGGACGTCCTTCGTGACGACAGCGCCTGCGCCGACGATGGAATTTTCAGAGACGGTCACCTTTTTCAAGATGATCGCCTTCTCCCCTATCCATACATTGTTACCAATAACAACCGGCGTATCCTGAACCCTCATTCCCTGATCCTTGATGAGCTGCCTTGAATCCGTGAAATCATGATCACTGGATATGATACTAACGTCTTTTGCTACCATTACATTATTCCCGATCTGGATACCGCTTTCGGCATAGAGCGAGACATTCTTGCCGATCCAGACGTTATCTCCGATGCGCAGCTTATTCGGAGAGGCGATTGAGGTTATTGAAAAGACCTCTACGTGGGACCCAAAGCTCACCCCCATCAGTCGTAGCAGTACCCGATTAATTCCATAAATCGACTTGAAGAGAATGTTTTGTATGGTATGTAGCATCTAGGATTGGTGGTTAAATGATATCCCATTCAGTGTCTTTATGACGTATGCTATTTCATCGGCCAGAAGTTCGGGAAAGATTGGCAGAGACAGTGCTTCAGCCGAAAGCAGTTCTGTAACCGGAAATTTTCCTGTCATGTAGTCAAGATGTGTGTAGCATTTTTGCAAATGGATCGGGATCGGATAATGTATAAGAGCGTGGATACCGTGTTGTTTGAGCAGATCGAGTAATCCATCCCTTTTACTCACTTGAACGATGAAAATATGATGATTCGATTTCGCGCCCTCGATCAGTTGCTGCGTATGCACATTGGTAAGCTTGTCACGATACTCTTGTGCGATAAGGTTCCTTTTATCATTCCATTCGTCAAGGTATTTCAATTTTACCCGTAGGACTGCGGCCTGGATCTCATCGAGGCGGGTATTAATGCCGATCTCATCGTGGAAATACTTCCTTGACTGACCGTAGTTCCTCAGTTTCAACAACTTCGCATATATTTCGGGATTGTCCGTGCACAACGCACCCCCGTCGCCATAGGCACCGAGGTTTTTCCCGGGATAGAAACTGAAGGCGCTGACATCGCCGAAGGTGCCGACCTTCTTCCCATGATACGTCGCGCCATGTGCCTGGCAGGCATCCTCGACGACGAACAGGTGGTGCTTTTTTGCGATGCCCATCAACGTATCGATCTCGCAGGGAGCACCGTAGATATGTACCGGAAGTATCGCCTTGGTCTTCTTCGTAATCTTTGATTCTATTTGACGGACGTCGATCTGGTAGGTATCGGAATCGATATCGACGAAGACCGGCGTGGCTCCGATCTCAGTGATCGCAAGGGTTGTCGCGATGAAGCTGTTCGGTTGGGTTATCACTTCGTCGCCTGTACCGATACCAAGGGCCCTCAGGGCAAGCATGAGCGCATCGGTGCCTGACCCCACGCCGACGACATACTCGGTCCCGAGATAGGAGGCGAACTCCGTCTCGAAGGAGGCCAACTCCTCGCCTAAAATGAAAAACTGCCGATCGACCACCCTCTGTATCGCTCCATCGATCTCGGACTTGATCTGGGCGTACTGCCGTTGGAGATCCAAAAAGGGGACGTTCATAACAATGTCATGACGTCATCATGAAGTGTATACCGTTTCCCGCACGCGCAAGTGGCATGGGCATCCTTGACCGCCAGTCTTTTTCCGCATGCGCAGATATGGCCGTGAGTGCGCGCGGGATTACCGACCACGATGCAGAAGTCGCCCACGTCTTTCGTGACAACGGATCCGGCACCGACGAGGGCGTGCGCACCGATGGTGATGTTCGGCAGAATGGTGGCATTCGATCCAATCGAACATCCCACTTTGAGCAACGTGGTCTCCAGATGGAAGTCCTTGTTCTTGCTTCTCGGGTAGGCGTCATTGGCGAAGGTGACGGTCGGCCCGATGAAC
>JBAZLE010000085.1:0-8807 GCA_041650455.1 Thermoplasmatota archaeon
AGATCATGGTGTTTATAATCAAAACTTGACATATACCACAGTCACTACTGAACCAGATGGAGAACCAATATATTATCAATTTGATTGGGGCTATGGGAATTTGTCAGAATGGTTTGGACCCTATGCCTCAGGAGTTCCAATATCCGCAACGCATGCATGGTCTGGAATGGGATCATATATGGTAAAAGTCATTGCAAAGGACAATAAGAGTGCAACCAGTGAATGGTCCAATATCATCCGAGTGGAAATTACGGATAATGTAAAACCTGATGCGCCTGAAATCGCTGGGCCCACCTCTGGGAAAGTCGGGGAAACATATGAATATACCGTATCAGCGATTGATGCTGACAACCACAGGGTATGTTATAGAATAAATTGGGATGAGGGATCAACTTCAAACTGGTCTGAATATTTCCCCTCCGGTGAAGAAGTCATGTTTTCTCATGTGTTCTCTGAATCAGGTACGTTACGAATACAAGTGCAAGCAATGGATGAAATAGGGTATGTCAGCGATTGGACTGTTTTAGAAGTCAGTATGCCCAAAAGCATGGTATTGCCTCCACTAGTTTTACAATTCCTACAGAGCCATCCCATTTTGTTCAGACTACTACAGCTGTTCGCTCAGCAATTAGGACTATTATAAAAATAGTTCTCCCTCTCTTTTTTTTTTAAATACTATGTACCCTACAGCTTAGTTGCTTTACACACAAATAGATATATCTGTCAACCGTAAGTATCTACCCTGAAAATCTCAACTGTGTCACGCTTTAATGTCCTCTTTCTACAAAATGCGCAGGGTTCTTTGGTAATGTTCTGCAAAGACACAAGAGTCGCTCACTGAATTGACCCGGGTACAAACCGTTTTGGCAAAATGACCCATGCATGGAGATTAATGAGAAAAACTTCTATGTCGTGAGGTGACATTTCTTAGGTTTGGAGGTTTTCTGGTTCTTTTGGTTTCTCCTTTGATCTTCTCCAGACCCAAGCGATGAGAATCGTTATGAGAACATCAAGACCAATAAGCGTGAGTAAAAATACAAGATTCTCTCCTTGGAGTAATTGATAATCAACCAGCATCACAATCCCAAATGAAAGCAGAAAAATCCCGGGGAAGAGTTTTAAGATGCGACCCTGCCACTCAGTAAGCTTTTGTACTCTAAGGGTGAAAACAGAGACCATGAGAATGATGATAAGAGGAAGAACATACACCAAAGTATACAATGCGATGTATCCATAATAGGTCATCGTCGGGAGATTTTCAACAGCAAGTCGATTTGTGAAGTACAACGGAAATCCAAAGGTGCAGAGGAGTTCGAAGAAATTCACAGAGATGGCGATGAAGATGGTCCCTCCCAGCATAATCAGGAGTGAGGGTGATTTGACCAAGGTTCTCATCCGTTTAAAGGTTGCATCCCGTTTGTCCTCCGGAATCCCTAAACTAAGACCTTGTTTAAAGAAAAAGAAATCTTTGATGTTTAAGACACCGATCACACATGCGACAATTCCAACGATAATTGATGTGATGTTGATGTAGAGTTTCGTAAAGTAAAACGAGTTGAACAACAGTAACATGAAAAGAGCATAGAATAATCCTGAGAAGAAAATAAATATACCTCCGACGATCATCATTTTTTTTCGTGACTGTAGATACAATAACATACTGAGAAGGACAAGTAAAATGAAAAACGCGCAAGGATTAAAACTATCCAGTGCACCTAAAGTCACGGTGAGGATTGGTAATGCAAGCTGGGAGAGATTGATTTTTCCGATTAAGGGGACTTCTGTGATATTCGGGTCATAATGCACTGATGGAGGAAGATTTGCTATTGCTTCATCAATAAGAAGGAGAAGGGTGTCATAGGTGATATTTGCCTTGGGTATTTTTGTAAGGTTATCGATAATTACTGATGGATAACTGAGCCCTCGTGTCGTCATTTCATTTCTATAGGTGAGATTTGAGGTGACGTCTTTTTTGAAAAAAACGACCTCATCTGTATTATTTACTGTATAATGATGGATGACTTGGTCCATGATGTCGATTGCTGGTTTGCAGGATCCACAGGTTTCTGAGTAATAGAAATCTACGATAACTTGGGTTTGGGCGACCGCCGATGTCGTCATAGTTATAATTGAAAGAACTACCACTGTTATTGTGCAAAGGCGATTGATTTTCATTTGGTCTATCCACCAGAGACTACCGGTGGAGCTAGGGTAATCTCGTCTTCTTTGCTGATGGCCGTGTCAAATGAGACGAACATTTTGTTTTTTGTTACCATCATACGACTTTTATCTTTTTCTGCAAGCGGGTATTGTCGCACAAATGTATTGATGACGTCCTGTAGGGTGTTACCATCGGCGATATCAAGTTGCACCGACTCGTTCCCTGTGAAATCCTTGTATCTTCCTAGTACTTTTACGGTTATTTTCATCCGGTTCGTCCTCTGAGTCAATTTATTTTTTTTCCACAAATTGGACAACATGGATTTCTTTGCATGTCTAAAATATCAAAACGCTGGTTCCAGGCATCATAGATGATTAATCCTGTTGGTTGTTTCCCGAGGAGGACTTTTATCGTCTCATTGCATTGGATGGCGGCTATGATTGCTGGAAGACTACCTAGTATCGGTATTTCTTTGTTTTTTGAATCGGGAATCGTTGGACTGATACATTGGAAACATGCAGTCTTTTTTGGGAGAATCGCCATTACCATCCCGACTGTCTCATAGACCCCTGCGTACACCCAAGGGATATTGTGTTTTTGCGCTACTTTGTTGATCAGCATCCGTAGTGGTATATTATCGGTACCGTCGATGATGATATCCGCGTGTTGTGTCAAGGATGTGATATTCTTTGGTGTAACTTTTTTATCGATTGCTCGTATTTGAACAGTTGCGTTGACGGTCTGCAATTTTTCTTGGAGAACCACTGCTTTTGTTTTTCCGACGTCTAGTTCGGAGAATACCGCAGTTCGATGTAAATTGGTTTTGTCTATGGTGTCATAATCGATGATATCCATGCTTCCGATTCCCATTCGGATGAGGAGGTTTGCACTGTTACTCCCCAGTCCACCGCCACCGATAAGAATCGCATGTTTTGAAGCTAATATCTTTTGACCTTTTCGACCAAAGCCATTTACGAGAATCTGTCTTCTATAACGGTCCTGCTTCATAGTCTTACCTGTGATTCTCTCTTGTCCGTTATGTGGAAAAATAAAAATGGATTATAAATACGTTCCGTACTGCACTTGGCGAGTGAGTGTGTTGTAACGGATAGGCAACTAACAATGATGTTTTATGCTACTTTTGCCCCTGTTGTTTGATCAACGTAGAATGCGAAATGGGTGCCAATGTATTCGACTTCTTTGACAAGATGAGGCTGCCAATGAGCGACGGAGGCGATGACCATAATGTTATCATCAACGATATCTGGGAAGGTGAGGTTTCCATGATTTGCCGCGCCATCCCACGTCATCGTAAAGGTGCGTGATTTCTGAGGTCCCAGGAGTACAATTTTTTTTATCGCATAATCAAGGAACCCGAAGTGATACGGGTTTCCTGCATCGTTTCTCCATCGTGAGAGTATTTCCGTAACATATGATCTGAGGTATCCGACATAGAAGCCTGAACCAGTGTTCTTCACCGTTATCGTGATGTCTAACGTGGCGTCCCCATGGCCGATGACGCTGGTGTTCAGCTCGATCGGACGAACCGTTCTTGCGCCGGCTTCCTCAATAAAAGGTCGGTAGAGTTGTTCGGTTTGTTCAGGGGTTGTGCCTGAACCTACGGTCTGATTGTAACCACCGTCAAAGAAGATTGTCGGGATTGCCTTTCCTCGATAATGGCCCCAAAAACGATTTTGTGCGATTGGATTTTGGTCGATAACTAACGCGACAAAGTAGAAGGGGTATTCACCGTCCTCATAAAGTGAGTATAATGCTTCTGCTGCGTTTGGGCAGTTGGGGCACCAGGTTGTGGTTCCTTCTTCGATGAAAACTGCATGAGTAAATTCTGCAGTTGAACTGGATATGGATTTAGGGCATTTTTCTTCCATAACTGTCGTTGCCGAAGCTGCTATAAACGGCGAAAGTAAAAGCACCGTCGCTATTGTAAGTATTATAATTCTTTTCATAGTATTCCCCTTGTTTTGTATAAATATATACAGAATTCCTATTTAAATATTTACTGAATTGTCTTTTTCAGTAATTCTTTTGCTGGTATTCCTCCATATAGCTTCCCTTTGGAGAGCCTTTGACCTTTCGTCACCAGTGCACCAGCTGCAACAACGACATCATCTTCGAGGATTGCTCCAGGCATAATGATCGCCCCAGCCCCGATGACACAATTGTTGCCCACCCGTATTTTATCCATGAACATCGTCTCGTATTGCATGTTGTGGATATGGGCATAAATGATGGCGTATTCTCCCATGGTGACGTTATCTCCAAACTCGGTAAGGCAGGGGTCTTTAATGACCCCTCCAACTAGGGAGTTATTCCCGATCTTCATACCGAGCAGTCGCAGATATGTTTGTTTTACTCGACCGAGCGGGAAAATTTCAAGGAGTTTTCGAAAAGGTGTATACAGGACACAGATCAGGGTCCATTTGAGCGTGTTTTTATCTTTGTATGAATACTGATGGGTTCCTGGGTTATAGGTGATATTGAACAGTTTTATTATACCGCCGGTGATATAAAGCTCAGAGATGAACAGAAGCACTGCTCCAATAAAGATGACAAAAGGAAACAATACGAAATGCCAAATACTCGTAAACCAAAAAAAATGAAAAAAGCGTTGAAGCACATAAAAACCAACCACTACCGGAAGAGCACCAAAGATGAGGATCATTGAGGGTATCAGCGGGAAGAAGTACGACCATGCTGGTCGTGATGTTTTTTTGCGTACCTGTTCTAGTTCGGACATGAGTATCTCAATACTTACAGAGACTAATAAAGGTAGTGATGACCTACTGTTTTTCACTTTGACATTCTGACGCGGCATTTTTAAATATCGTTATCACAACAACAAAGGATAGGAGAAAATAGATATGGCAAAGAAACATGTCAAACGGCAAGGACGGATGAAAAATAATAAACCGGGAAAATCTTTTTTTTCCGAAAAACGGCAGAGGCATTACGCGTTTGGTTTCCTCGTCGGTGATTACTGAGAATTTTTTTTAACCATGAATTTGCTGATATTCATTATAGGCGAAATTCAGTGAGGTCAGGTACCCATCGAGGTCCTGGGATTGTTGGAATGCGAGAATAGCTTGTTTTTGATACAGTATCGCATTGTTATAATGAAGTTGATTTTCCCCCGTTAAAGTGACACCAAGAAATCCTTGGTAGGAACGAAACACGATTTGTGATAACACAAACGCATAGGACGCAGTCATTTGATCTGTCAAGACCTGTGATTCGGTAAACATCTGGCTCTTACTTCCGCTATCACAATCGATATAATAGGGAAAGGCCGCATCGGTATCGATCCAGAGCCATCGTTCTTCCCCTTTCATAAAACGAAAGATATAATCTTTTTTTGTGTCTTCTTCATCCTGTGGATAGCAGACCCGGTTGATCACTTGACGATGGGTTGCATAGGGGGTTTTTCCACCGGTTGTCTCCAGCAGCACCCAGCCGTACCCAGGACAATAGTATTCCACCATGTAATGCATCTGTGTCCAGAACCCTTGATCATTATTGACGAGCAACACGCGTGCTGGGATGTGATAGATTCTGAAAAACGCGCATGCTAAATGAGCCCTCCCCACATTTTCTCCATTTATGAGCAATGTTGTCCGTGCATCCTGAGAAAGTAAAAGTCCCGTGTTGAGTCCAATAACAAAAAAAACAAATCGGTGATATTTAATAAAAGGAGCAATTCTTCCAGCATATCTGATGAGGTTGTCGCTCAATCCATGTAACTGTCGCGCCTTCACTCGTATGAGAAGGCTGTGAACCTGTACTTGTTTTGTTGATGCCAGCCAGGTCTTCGTATCTTCAGGTAATTGGTATTTTTTAGGGATTTTGATGTACGGTGGGAGATCTGAGAAATCATGATTTCTCACCAACACCCAGCAAGAGAAATGAAGCAGGACGCTGTCATCCTTCTTCATTGGTTGTAACGTAAAATTTATAATTTTATTTGGCGGCAAGGAGTCATTTTCAATACCATAGTGGAGTATCGCAGACAGTGCGCTATCATTGTGGAGCTCTAAAAGAAGGGGAACCTGATATGCATAATCTGGGGGAAATGAAAAACGGATATGAAAAACCCCGACGTCCTCTGACGCGTTCACATATAAGTAATGTTCGACCCGGAGGAGATACAGCTCATGATCTTCAATGGCTGCAGAGGATATCGTACTGGTTTCTTCAGGGCTTTGTGAACGGGTGAGAATTGGTGAAAAAATCAGAAGACTACAGAGAACAATACAGCTAAATGCGAGCAGTTTCTTGAAACGCGCTTGTGGCACTGAACTGATAGTCATATTCTAAATAAAATATCTCTTTTATATACTATATATATCTTTTGTAGATGATAGGAAGAGGGGATATGAAAAAAGGAGGAAGTGATTGGTTATGTTTTCTCTGCAACAATGATAAATTTCCAGTCCTGTTTCTTGCCTTGTTTTTCAAGGATGAGAAACCCTGCTTTCTTAAAAAACATCTCTACCTCTTCTTGCGTGTATGCAAGGGTGTAGGCGTCTGCGTGGTATTTCGTGACGTCTCGCCCAGCATGGTTCAGTAACATACCAACTTTGATGCCGAGTAGTTTCCATTTCGGGAATTCCCTGTTGAGGGCTTCGAAGACGATTTTCCCGTTTGGCCGTAATACCCGGTTCATTTCTAAAAAACTCTGGTGTGGTTGTTTCCAGTACGACAGGCTGAATCGACTGACGATGGTATCGATACTCTGTTCTTTCATAGGGATGTTTTCCGAGACGCCAAGGACTGGTTCAAATATTCGAACATCGGATTTTTCTGTGTGCTCTTGTGCTAACCTGAGCATCTTCCTCAGTGGATCCATGCCAATAACTGTCGCATCTGGAATCTGTTTTAAAAGTTCAGCGGAGAGTAACCCCGGTCCGCAACCCAAGTCAAGGATATGCGGTCGTGATGCTGTGGTATGATGTTTTACGGTTTTTGAAAGGATGATGTATAAATCAGTGAATTTTTTCATGTAGATGGTAAATTCTTCTGCGGTTTTGTCATCCACCAAAAGATCACAACCATAGACCATCTGAAACCCTTACAAAGAAATAATGTTTTTGTTTTTAGAAAATTATTCGTAATATCGATTGTTTTTTTCGGTTATAATAAGTTTTTTTGTGTCCAATTCCTGGTAATTGCGAATGTCCGCAAATGGTACAAGCGTAATAACTGTATTTTGTTCATGAGTGACATAGGATATCCCAGTGAGTGACGACGCAAGCGATGCATTGCTTCCATCATCCGTAAATAATCGTAGATGAAATGCACTTTCCATCCCAAAATTCTGATGAATGTCTGAGTCAATAGAGGTTGAGCGACAGGCGGATTCTACGGGAATCCATCCGTTGAAGGTTTCGAACGGTCCAACAAATATTTCTGTCCATGCATGAGGTGTCGCCGTGACGGAACCATCGGTATTCTTTGTTAGCAAATATCCACGGATGAATCGGGCTGGGATGTCGAGTGCTCTGCACAGGGAAATGTACAGAAATGAGAGATCATCGCAGTCTCCTTGTTTCTGATCTAAGGTGATCGCTGCTGATCGTACGATTCGTTCATCAGGATGGATTTGATATACAATATGTTGTTTCAACCAAGAAAACAATGCTTTTGCTAACAGAAACGAATTATTTGTCTTTTCATTTATGTATATTGCATTGGCGATACTCATGATGTCAGGATCATACGGGTCGATAAACCGTATGGTCTCATTCGCTTGTACTTGGGTATATTGCGCGATGAGCTCCGGGTAGCGTCCCGTTATCTGTTGGATTGTTAAGGCGTCATTTCCATTCAGGTCAGCAATGAGAGCACTATCTGCATTGATCGCTGCAGTGATTCCTAATTCGAAGGTGTTTGCATTTTTTCCAGAAATATTCCAGTGGATAACAGTATTGTTGAACAATGTTTTGGTCTGGTACTCGTCGTTGTAAAGAACGCTGTAGGTGGTTGTGCCAATGAGGACGTCGGGTGTATCGCAGAGGTACGTGACCTCATAGCGACCTGTGCCGGTGATGTTCACGTAATACCCGTAGGAGAGTTCATAGCTGATTCTGGTAGGGGTTGTCTCGTAGGTTATCGGTGGAAATATCATTTCGCAACCAGAGAATGCAACAACTAAAATAAGGATGCAGGAGAGAAAGAGAGGCCACGTGTTTTTTTTCATACGACCTTTGGTTTATCTCTTTTGAATAATCCTAGCCTTTGTTTCTGTGGGTGTGCATGAGTTTTTTTTCTATGGGTAAGATGATATCGGCATCCGTTCGCCATGGGGCATTGGAGACAGTTGGGGTTTTCTTTATGGCAGAAGTTACCACCAAGTTGTGCGAGTGACTCGAGATATTTGTAGACGTTCTCCTTCATTTCCTCTGCTTCGATGCTGAGGAATTTTATGGTTTCGTCAGGGTCATCCGTAGTCACCCAGCCAAGTCGTTTTGCGACCCGGTTGACGAGTATCGCTTTTTCGGTGACATTCGTTTGTATGTTCCCTTTGTTTTGGGGTGTATGTCCTGCTTGTCTAGATGGTGGTGGAGGCATTTTCGGCATCTTCACCTTATAATCTGCTGGATCGATGTCCTTGAAGACAGTGACAGATTTC
>JBAZLE010000086.1:0-8793 GCA_041650455.1 Thermoplasmatota archaeon
TGGTCAGGAGAATCAATCCGAAAAAACCGTAGACGACAGAAGGGATTCCCGCGAGCAGTTCAATTGCTGGTTTGATGATGGACCGGACACGTGATGAGGCGATTTCAGAGAGGAATAACGCTCCACCGATGCTGAGCGGTATGGCAAGAGCCATCGCTCCAAATGTGACCAGCAAGGTCCCGACAAGCAAGGGATAGGTACCAAACTGTAAGGATTCGGTCGGGCTCCATCGCGTCCCTGAGAGAAAACTCCAGACGTCTGTTGGGAGTGGATAGGTTTCTGCAAGGAGGAAAAAAAGGATGGAAAAGATGGTGATAACACCGAAAATTGCTGCGGTAAAAAAAATGCTTTTTATCACTTTTTCTTTTGTATTTCGTTTTGTATTGGTCAACACATGCGCTCCTTTTTTTGTGGTATTCATTCGTTGTGCACTCCTCGAAATTGTTCCTCCGTGTCTGGTTCAATGGAAAAGAATGCAGGAAACGAATATAGGTGTATCGTTTCCTTTTTCCTTGATTATTCGAGTTCGTCCCAGTTGGTGTACGTCCCTTCGTAGATTGCTTTGATCTCTTCTAAGGTGAGGTCTTGGACATAGGTGTTGTCTGGATGGACGATTACGGCGATTCCGTCGTTACAGATGATATGTTTAACCAGGGTTGGGTAGGATGCTATTTCGCTTGATTTGAGTTCTCGTGACGCCATCCCGATCGCTGCGGATTCTTCTCCTGCTGATTGGACACCGACGCTTGATCCACCGCCGCTGACTGCGACAAGGCTGGTTCCATACAGCATGTTAAATGCCTCTGCTGCGAGTTGTGCAATAGGCAGAACGGTTGTTGATCCGACGACGGTGATGCTACCGGACAGTCCGTCAACTTTGACGTAGGGTCCGGTCGCGGTCTTGGGGACAAATCCTTCCTCTTCGACGATTGTTTGCCCTTCGGTGCTGTCAAGGTATCTGAGAAATTCTACTGCAATCCCTGTCGGCTCCCCATTTGTAAACATATTCAGGGACCGTGAGATAGGATAGGTTCCTGCGATGACGTTGGCGACTGTTGCCTCGACCCCATTGATTTTGACTGCTTTGACTTCCTCGTCGAGATACCCGAGACCGACATACCCGATCGCTCCTTCTGTTGATGAGACCGTCTGGTAAATCGCCCCATTCGAATTTTTTTCCAGCATGGTCGCGGTGAAATTTCCTTTTTCCATGACATGCTCCCAGAAGAACTCTCGTGTCCCCGAGGCGCTATCCCGTCCGACGACGACAATAACTAAACCTTGTTCTGGATTTGTCTGTGTGCAACCGCTAAACAGCGTGACCGTCAGCATAAGAATGGTAAGAATGCTTATGAGAAGCAATCCTTCTTTTTTTGTTTTTTTGTGTATCTTAATCACCTTTGTGGAGGAATTTTTCGTTGAAATATATACTTTATCTCCATATTCTATAGTGATATATATAGTGATATGTTATCAATAGAGAACTATAGAAAATTTTAAGAAGGCATAGGATTTCCTCAGGAGGAAGTGACATCTATGGAAATACGACGAGTACAACTCACGGGAGGCTCCTCATACATTATTACCTTACCAAAGGCATGGATCACCTCGTTTCATATCAAGAAAAATGATCCGCTAGGGATACACATCCAATCAGACGGCACCTTACTGCTGACCCCGAAAATAACACAAGAGCAGCTCCAGAAAGTAAAAGAATTCGATGTGAGTCATATCCCCAAGCCAACCTATCTCCTTCAGCAACTCATTGGAGCATATATCGCTGGGTATACCTCGATAAAGATTACCTCTCCGATCAGACTCCCGATTGCTGTTCAAAACGTTATCCGCTCGTTCACCCAACTTGCGATTGGACCGGAGGTCATCGAAGAAACAGAAAAATCCGTTGTGCTCAAGGATCTTCTCAATCCCACGGAGATGCCCTTTGATCAAACCATCAAACGAATGTACGTCATGGTCAAACGGATGCATGAAGACGTACTGCGCGCATTGCAGGAAAAAGACCGGACGTTGGCCGCGGATGTGATCTCACGAGACAACGATGTCGATCGGCTGCATTGGTTCGTCGCCCGCCAGTACAACATCCTCTTACAGAACGCAAGTCTCGCAGGGAAAATGAACATCACCATCGACACCGCTTCGACCTGTTTTCTCATCAGTAGGATCATCGAACGGATAGGCGATCATATCGTCAGAATCTCTGAGAACATCCCAAACCTGCTTGACCAGAACCTTGATAAAAAAAGCATTTCAAGAATTCTTGCGGCAGGGAATCTTTCGTTGGACATCTTTAACAAAAGTATTAGTTCATTCTTCAAGAAAGACATCCATGCCTCCAATGAAAATATCGAATCTGTCCCAGTCCTGGAATCCGTGTGCGAGGAAATCAACACCCATACGTTACAGCAGAAAGGAATCATTGCCTTGTCAGTTGGTTATATTGTGGAAAGCATCCGAAGAATCGGGGAGTATTCTGAGGATATCTCTGAAAGCGTGATTAATTATCTCGTCAGTGCAGAACAGCGTTAATCGATCCGTTTATTTGGATTGTAATATCGATTGATATAACACCCATCAACCGTATCGTACTTCACCATTTTCTCCTGTTTTCCCTTTTCAATATTGACTATGGTGAGAATGATGCATTTCTTGTGGATATCAATTATATTAAACGTGTTCCCAAAATGTGCCCGGGTCCTGTTCGAGGAAAAGGTTCCTGCATTCACCAGTAAGGTATGATGGAGCTTTACCGCATAGGGGACATGGCGATGCCCCATTAAGACTAAGGGGACATTGTTGCGTAAAATAATATCTAATGTCTCTCCTGCATCTTCGATGATGTTATGTTCCCTACCGGAGTTTGGAATAGGAACCAGATGATGATGAAACCCGACGATGGTCAGGTCCTTTTTTTTCTGAATGCCTCTCATAATCAACCGATGTCGATTTCGCCCGAGACGTCCGTCATCCTTATCAGGTTCACTCGTCGCTAGGCCAATCATGGTGAGATTCCCGTCGTAGCGAAGAAAATCGGTGTTGCCAAAAAACTCAGGGAATAACTTATACCCGAGGTTTTTCTCATCATGATTCCCTGGGACGATTGCTTTCTTTCCCTTAATCATGGCAAGTCGTTCTGACGCAAACTCGTATTCGCGCAGTAACCCCTCAGTTGTCAAATCCCCTGAAATAAAAATAAGATCTGATTCGAATCCATTTAACAATCTCGCTGCTTTTTCAAAGATCTTGTTATTAAAATCACTGCCGTACGTTGCGTGAATATCAGAAATGTGTGCGATTCTCATATGAGTTCGTCTGAATCTCTGTCTCTTTAATATCTTTTGCTGATTTGCTTCATACCCAAAAAGATAGGTTGAAGAATCCAGTTGTCATTCTTCGATTCTATCCTCCACACCGTTTTGTACGGGAGAGGAGTTCTTTCTCCCCTTGCATCGAGCATAGGCTCAGCGTGCGATCATGGATCGTAACCAATCAGCAACATTCTCCGCGTGATCCGCAATGTCATCAACCCAATCCGCTATCTTGAGTAGGTGATACACATCCATGGGATCAAGTTTCTTTTCTAACTTGTAGATCCCTTTTGTTACCTCATATTTCATCTCATCCGCGATATATTCCGCTTCATGGACTTTATGGATAAACTGTTTTGTCTCTTCGCGTTCTTTTTTCGTAAAACCCGATTCCACTAAATCTTTGATATTTTCTACGGCATGCTCCATGGCCTCGACCGTCTCTGCGACTAACTTCATATGGTCGATAAACAACTGTTGCAGTTCTTTTGGGATTTTCGTATGTCGAATATCACACATGATAGCAAGATTCTCCGCGTGATCCAAAATCGCGTCTTGTTCCCGTAACGCCCATAAGAATTTCCCTTTGTCCACCGGCATGAGAAGAGACGTTGGAAGATGATTCCGAATATTGCCTTTGATGATATCCGCCTCATGTTCAAACGCTGAGATTTTATCAGCAAGCTCGGAAAATCCCTGATAAGTTCCTTGATAGTACTGTATCAATCCATCTCTTAACAAATTGATACATTCCCGTATTTTTCCCATATGTTCGACTAACTGATCGAACGGGGACTTTCTCCGATACGTATCAGACAACGGGGCTCTGAAATGACCTGTTGTTTCATCCATACCATCACATCTTTCATTATAGAATGAGACGAAGTACTATAAAGATTATTGCTGAGAAAATAGCTGCAAGAGGAACAGTAAGCATCCAGGAATAAATGATTTTTTTTATCACGGAGAGATCAATTGCAGCCAATCCTCTTGCGAGGCCAACACCAATCACTGCCCCAACAACCGTATGCGATGTTGATATCGGCAGCCCCAGGTTTGATGCGATAAGAACGGTGGTTGCCGCTCCAAAATCAACAGAGAATCCTCTGGTATTCGTAAGAGTGGTGATGCGACCGCCAACGGTTTTCATGACCCGATGTCCCCAGGTGACTGCGCCAAGAGCAATCCCGACACCCCCCAACGCCAGAAGATATGGTGGGACTGCTTGAAATGCGTTGAGACTCCCGTCTCCTGTAGCGAGGGATAACACGGCAGCAACAGGTCCGATTGCATTTGCCACATCATTGGCACCATGAGAGAACGCCACAAAACAGGAGGTGCCGATTTGGAGTTTCCGAAACAATAATTCCACAGTTTCATAATCTTGTGATGAGCGACCTTGTATCTTCCGAAAAGGAATCGCAGATAGCACCGCGATAAGAAACCCAGCTAACACGGAGAGCGGGACGACAAGAGACAGATCAGTAACTCCTACGATCGGTCCGACATTCGTATTGGTAAAAAGGGACATCGTAATTAAAAAGACGGTCACTCCGATGATGGCTGGTCCAACTATTTTTGCTGACTCGACAGGGTTTTTTCTCGAAAATATCAATTTCACAATGATTTTAAAGACAAGAAACGCTAGGATACACCCGGCAAGAGGTGACAGGAGCCAGCTTGCTGCTATTTCAGCAAGTTTTCCCCAGTTAATACAGGTGTCACCTCCAGCTACGAGACCAAAACCAACGAGTGCACCAATGATCGCATGGGTCGTTGATATCGGCATCTCCTTCCAGGTTGCCAAGGTCACAAAAAACGAAGCGGCAAGAAGGGAAGCGATGAACCCGAGCATCAGGATATGGGAATCCCCGATGATGCAGGGATCAACGATATTCCCCTTGATGGTCTCTGTGACATGGGATCCAACCAGGACCGCCCCTAAAAACGTCAAAACCCCGGCAATAATGACCGCCTGTTTAAACGTAATCGCTTTCGCTCCGACCGCGGTTGCCATAGAGTTTGAGACATCATTCGCACCAATGTTCCATGCCATGTACAACCCAAGAGATCCCACTCCACCCAGGATTGCTAGTACGACGAAGTCCACAAGATGCCTCTATACCCCTATATACAAAAAATTCATAAGCGTTACGAAACAAACTATGTTCGCATCAATTTTTTTTTTAACTTTTCTGCCCCGTACGCCATCCTTGAAATAGCAGCATGATTTTATTTTCCAATTCAGTTGAATTGTTAATACGTCTATTTTTTGAAGTACCCTCTCCGATGAATCTCTATACATTCAAAAGTTCATGATTTTGGTCACATTTGGGTAAAAAAATAAAAAGAGTGACTTACTCTCTTATCATAATAAGAACAATATAGGAGCAAAGAAAATGAAAAAAACAATAAATATCTTCGGATTATGTGCGTTCCTTCTTCTGATGCCGACTCTTGTCGCGTTCCCGGCAACCAATAACTCTTCTCTGCTGATCCCACCCGTCCAAATGTCTGATGGGACCTTCACAGGAGGAGTAGGGCGGGGGCATTGGGGAAATGGCGGCTTTAATGTTGATACCGTCTATGCATATATGAGTGGCGTTTATTCTGGTGGTGCCTTAATACGGATCTCTGCAGATATTACGAAAGATTATGAGACAATTGGGGAAATCAACGCTTTGATTATGTATAAAATTATTTATGGTTATACAATAGTGAACGGATTGAAGACGCCAATCATTGGATTTTTAATGAGAAATCAAGGCGGCCACTTTGTTGGTCGAATCATGAGTATTACAATACCAGCTCCTCACCTGTGGGGGCATATTGTCCCAAATAAATAACACCCCCTGTCAATCCCTCAATTCCTTTTTTCTATGAAAAAAGTATATAATTGAATACCCGGATATAAACAAAGGATTTGTGCTATGCGTGCAGCGAAGCGACTCCTTTGGTGGCTCTTAGCTGGTTCGGCAGGAGGCTTCAATCGGACACGCATTCTCCACGAGATTATCACAACACCACGAAATGCGAACGAACTTGCGACGCTTCTCAACCTTGATTATAAGACCACCAGACATCATTTAGAGATGCTTGAAAAAAACCGTTTGATTACCTCCCTTGGAAATAAGTATGGGACGGTATATTTTCCCTCTGAACTACTTGAGGAAAATATGCATTTTTTTAAGGAAATTTCAGGGAAAATAAGAAAAAATGAAATAAATAAGAAAAATAAGAATGGTGAAGAGATATGAATGATATTTCGTATAGAAAAAAAATAAATCCAAAAACCAAAGCGATTGTAGTAATCCTTGGATTAATCCTCCTCGGATGTCTTATCGGATATATTATCTCAATTTTCAGTCTGCAAACAATCATGACAGAACTCGATGAACTTCCCATCAAGATTGATCCTGTCCGTATCAATCGATCCGTGACATACTATACTGTCGCTCTTATCTGTTTGGGTATTGAGATTAGTCTCTTGGCAGGCCTGTTGTACGTCTATTATGATTCCTATCGGAAAACAAAATCACGCTTCCTCATCGGACTAAATATATTTATCATCGCCCTGTTCATCAAATCAGTTCTATCGGTTCTCTCACTACACACAATAGCTACCGATTACATTCGAATTAGCCCGTACGTAAGCAGAACATTTCTTACCCCAGGATTCAACGAGTTAAATTTTGTCGTATACACTTTTGAAATCCTGGCGATCAGTATCCTGCTGTACCTGAGCATGGAATAAATATCAGACGAATACGCTGATTTTAAAATGATAGGACGATCTTTGGTCTTATTTTAACCAATGGTTTCCTATGACCTCATAGAGGTGAATAAAACTCTCATAGAATGAAATAACCCATGATGGTCTTTTCCTCCATAGAAATACTGAAGAATTTTGGTAACATTCTGGCAGGATTTGGGTAAAAGCATATAATAATTAGGAACATGTCTCAATAATAGAATATATGGAGACAAAACTTATGAAATGGAAAATATTGATAATCTCAATCGCAGCCTTGCTCCTGTTCTCTGGAGTTGTTGCCGCTGCCAGCCAGAATCAAGCAAGTGAGAACACTAACCAACAACCCGTCCCGAACGGCGATGGACCAATGCAACGATTCATGAACAGAATCCGAGATATGCTAGGTATCTGTCAAGGAGGATGTAACCTCGAGAATCTCACCGGTGTCATGACCTATGATGGTACAAACTTCTTTATCACCACCGTTGAACTTCATTTCGGTCCAACCTGGTACATCACCTCGGCAATGTCCGCAGTGGACTATGATGAGGACGGAGAACTTGAACTGGTGATTGATGAACTCCTCGGCCTTGTGAACACCACCGTGACCGTTCAAGGACACTACCAAGCAGATGACTGGATGAGTGTCTTTACGATAAACGGTGAAGTCTACCGCGAGCCTGGCCAACCTATCTGGGCTGCCCAACATGAATGGCGCTGGCGGTACGGACATCAACACAATCAACCCTAAACACCCAAATCTCTTAAGGGGAGGCAGAAACATCCCTCCCCTTGGTTTTTTCTTCATGACCTATTGTTTAACGAATGTCTCTTGTCTTTTTGATTTTTCTAGGGGTATTGATTATTCATCCTCGAACGTTCTGTTCAATGGATAAGAACTCATACCTTAGAAGACGTAGAAGAAGTATTCTCCATTGTGAAACAGAACGACATATGCAATAAAATTTTGATTGATACTGGTAAAATACTGGCATAATATTATATATTACTCCTCCTTGTATTATATCAATAAGAACGGAGGATATCACATGAAAAAAATGATAACGATTGGAGTTTGCCTACTCTTTGCTGTTGTATCTGTCGTTGCTGCCGCACCAGGGCTCACACAGCAGACAACGCTACCAACACTATTAGACCCAGACGGTACCTTTGAAGCAAACATCGGATATAGACGACCCGGACAAAACGCAACTGTCGTTGGGACGATGAACGGCACCTATGAGTTACGGGCACGTGGCGGGAGATTCATCGGTGATTGGTTCACCGAAAACAGAACCGGGACCCTACGAGGCCGATTCACAAGGCACTTCTTAGTCGGGAGAATAACGATCCTCGTGAATGAGACGGAACGAACCCTGCCGATTGTTGGGTTCCTCCGAGCGCAAGACGGTCAGCTCCTCGGCAGATTCATGGCACCGGTTGGACCGGCCCTGTATTTCTGGGGCACCTACACCTAACCTCCTCTTTTTTTAACCTCCTGTTTCTTCTCATCGCGAGGATACAGGATAGAATCAAGTTAGTCCCCGAAGGTAGTTGGAGATTGGTTTGAAGAATGGGATTTGAGCAGTTCTTAGAGAAATCAACAAAGCAATAAAACGAAGTTATAAAAATATTCAGACGTTGTGCTTCTGATTTGAAAAGGAGATACGGTATTATGAAAAAAATACAAACAACTATCATCATATCCCTACT
>JBAZLE010000087.1:0-8766 GCA_041650455.1 Thermoplasmatota archaeon
CAGGCTGCCCCCATAGAAACACCAAACTTCGAGACAGGCGACGGCAGCATCACCATCTCAATCCCTGTTGGTGACTATGAGATCAGAAAAGAAGGGCAGAACGATGAGATCATAGTATCGGATTACGGTCGGCTACTCATCCCTGGGAAACCAAACCTGCCTGCGAAGATCTTCTCCATCGCAATCCCACCCGGAGCGATTGTTCAGGACGTCCAGTATCAGGCAGATGCCATACAGGTCCTCCCTGGCCGCTATCAGATTGCACCCTGTCCGTTACCACGAGTGATCGGAGAAGAGGACCCAGTCATCTATCAAGAGGAGCAACATCGCTATTCACAGAATTATCAGTCCGTCTATGGTCAAGATACTTTTTACCCGCTCTCAATTAGTGAGATGATCGAAACCGGTGGGTATCGGAAATACAACCTTGTCGACGTGCGGATTACCCCCTGTGCCTATAACCCTCTCTCTGGGAAAATCACCGTATACCAGGATATCACGGTTACCATCTTCTACACGGTTCCCTTGGAATATTCCTCGGATGAGATCATGAGTGATACTCTTCCGAAAACCGAGCAGACCGCGAAGCAGATTATCCTGAACTATGATCAAGCCCAGCAGTGGTACACCACGCATCCAACAGGCAGGGAACAATATGATTATGTGATTATCACCCTTGATTCGCTGACCTCCTCGGTTTCTTCCCTTGTCGACTGGGAGACAACCAAAGGAAGAAGAGTGCAGGTGGTGACCACCTCCTGGATCAACAGCAATTACGAGGGCTATGACCTTGCTGCGAAAATGAGAGCGTTCTTACGTGAAAAATACCCTTCTAGCGCCTGGGGTATCCAAGACGTCTGCCTCATTGGTCATTACGACGATGTCCCGATGCGCCGAACCGCCCAGAACCAGGGTTATGGCCAGCCAGAGACTGATTATTACTACGCGGAATTATCCCTTTCTGATAGTCAATCCTGGGATTCTGATGGAGATCATCTCTATGGAGAGAACTCCGATCCTATCGATTTCCAGGCGGAGATCAACGTCGGCCGTATCCCCTGGAGCGAGCCAACAACGGTGCAACATATCTGCGAAAAATCTGTTGCCTATGAACAGAACACGGATGATTCTTATAAGAAAAACATCTTGCTACTTGCTGCGTTCTTCTGGTCGGATACCGACAATGCCGTGCTCATGGAGTATAAGACAAACCCGACGTATTACCCTTGGATGGCGGACTGGACAAAGACACGGATCTACGAGGATGCTCAGTCATCGTACCCCTGTGACTACGATCTCAGTTACAATACAGTAAAATCAGTATGGTCCGCGGGAACCTACGGGTTCGTGGATTGGGCAGGGCATGGGTCCCCTGATGCTTGCTATGAGTGTTACCCGTCCCAGCCCTTCGTCGATACAAATACCTGCCTTCAGTTGAATGATGACTATCCTGCGGTCATCTTCGCTGATGCCTGTAGCAACTCAGACACGGATGACCTGAACATCGGCCAGTCGATGCTGAAACGTGGTGGTGTTGGTTTCCTTGGCGCAACAAAAGTAGCCTATGGGATGCACGCCTGGAACGATCCCTCTGACGGGTCCAGCCAGTCCTTAGACTGTTTCTTTACCACCAAGATGACCTCTGGGGAGTACACCCTGGGGGAAGCCCATCAATGGGCATTACGGGAGATGTATGTCAACAACTTATGGTACTATGATAGGTATGAGACGTTCGAATGGGGGGCGATCTGGGGAAACCCTGACCTCACCATGGGTCCGGTCATCATCAGTGACCCACCCGCGCAACCCTCAAAACCAGCAGGAAAAACATTGGGGGTATGGAATGAGCAATACACGTATACCAGTACTACGACCGACCCTGATGGTGAAGATATTTTCTACCTCTTCAACTGGGGTGACGGCAGCAACAGCGGATGGGTCGGCCCCTATGCCTCTGGACAGACAGGGAACGCATCCCACAGCTGGACTGAACTGGGGACCTACAGCGTCACCGTCAAAGCACGGGACATCTGGGGCGCCAGCAGCGTTCTTTCTGAACCATTGACTGTTGTCATCACCGACAACACCCCGCCGAATACGCCGACAATCACTGGTCCGACCACGGTGAAACCGAACGTGGAGCAGACCTACACCTTGACTGGGACAGATGATCAGGACCAAGATCTCACCTATTATATCGATTGGGGTGATGGGAACGCAGTCACCGGATTGGGGCCGTATCATTCTGGTGAGACGTTCACGCTGACGCATACCTATACTAAACGAGGCACGGTCGTTATCAAGACACGGACAACGGACACTGTTGGTGCACAGAGCGAATGGGGTACCATCGAAGTAGCGGTACCGTTCGAGTATCGGGTCACGTTGCAGGCGTTTATCCAGCATCTCCTCGAGCGTTTCCCAAACGCATTTCCGTTGCTGCGGTACCGACTGGGATGGTAATATCTTACTCTTCCCTTTTTTTTCTTTTTGTATTCATTGTTATAAAAAATAATAATTATTTTATTTTTATAAGCTAATAAGATAACTTTAGATGAAATTCTTTTAAAAAAGATGAATTTTCATTTCTTTAATCTATAACAATTCTCTTGTTCTTTTAATCCGATTGCAAGGTCCGAGATAAATAACTATATATAATGGTATTGAGAATATATTCTCTTCATAATATGAAGAACTATTATAAAAAAGATTATTTAATTTAGGGGTGATCGGAAATGCAATTCGCAAGCCAGGACAAAAAAAGGGCTTTGTTTTTTTTCTTTGCACTCACATTGTTTGCATCCTTCTATGTACCCCAATCATCACCACAGATAATAAATCAACCTCCGCGGCAACTACTCGGAATCAATAATGAATTTGATAATGGTCAAATTTTATTTTCACCGACACTTTCCAAAACAACCTATCTTATCGACCGTACAGGAACCATAAATCGTACATGGTCAAGTGATTATCTACCAGGGATGTCCGTATATATGCTGAAGAGCGGATCGATCCTTCGTTCCATCCAACTTGCTGGTGGTGCAGGAGGAAGCGGAGGAGTGGAACGATACACGTACGATGGCGTCCTAAATTGGCATTTTGAATATTACTCACCAAATCAATATCAAAGCCATCATGATATCGAACCATTACCAAACGGAAATGTACTACTGCTTGCCTTTGAATTAAAAACACCAACTGAAGTCATTAATGCAGGAAGGAACCCGAACATCACTCCGCAATCCAATATTGAATTTGATTACGTCGTAGAAGTTCAACCAACTGGCCCAACCACTGGGACAATCGTATGGGAATGGCATTCATGGAATCATCTTATCCAAGATTACGATTCTAAAAAAGCAAATTATGGGGTGGTAGCGGACCATCCCGAATTAATCGACATTAATTTTGGAGGGTCACAAACAGACTGGCTTCACTGTAATTCAGTCGATTATAATGAACGATATGATCAAATAATGCTCAGTTCCCGGAATCTGAATGAGATTTACATCATCGATCATAGTACAACAACAACCGAATCGTCCGGTCATACGGGTGGAAACATCGGAAAAGGCGGTGATCTACTGTATCGCTGGGGAAACCCACGAGCCTACCGCGCTGGAACGACAAATGATCAACGTCTCTTCGGGCAACATGATGCGCAATGGATACCAGAGGGGCATCCCGGCGCAGGTAATATCCTCATCTTTAACAACGGGGTTGGACGCCTCTATTCCTCGGTAGATGAGATAATACCTCCTGTGAACACCTCAGGTCATTACTCAAAAGAATCTGGGTTGCCGTTCGCACCAATCTCACCTGTATGGTCCTATACCGCAACACCACCCATTACTTTTTATGCATCATATATCTCCGGTTGTCAACGTCTGCCAAATGGCAACACTCTGATTTGCGATGGGCCCGCAGGGCGTTTTTTCGAGGTGACTCCTGATAAAACCATGGTGTGGCAGTATGTGAACCCCTATCCAAGTTATGTAAACAATAATGTCTTCAAAATTCAATATATCCCGCCGAAAGAACCAGAGCAACCACTACCTGATTTGCAATGTTACGGGGGTCTTTCCTGGTCAGATATCAAAGCTGGAGCAACCGTAACAGGAACCTTCCAGGTCAAAAATGTTGGGGGGAATACATCGGCTCTCAATTGGACGGTTGATTCAGCTCCCAATTGGGGTACGTGGTCATTTACTCCCGAGTTCGGCGTAGGGCTTACGCCAGAAAATGGATATGTGACCGTTCATGTAAACGTAGTCGCACCGGAGAATAAAAATACGAATTTTGATGGATACATCCAGGTGATCAATGAGGATGATCCTACTGATTTTGATGTCGTCCCTGTGTTTATGAAAACAACAAAAAATACAATGGTACAATCGTTTATTTTCGAATTGTTAAAAGACCATCCGTTTTTATTCTCTCTCCTCCGTCTGCTGACACATTCATAGTACATTTTTTATCCTTTTTTTTTTTTGATTTTATTGGACCGATTCCCTTTCTCCTCTATTACAACTCCAGACATTTTCCAAATGCGCAATAGGGTAAGAGTTTAGGAATATGATCTGTTTGAAACTTGACTCCTTTCATCCTGTTTTTCTTTTTTTACCAATAGGCCAGTTGGCTGAAATGAAACTAACAAACTACAACTCCCATTCGATATGTTTGGAAGATCGTCGGGTTCATCTCTCTTGCATCGTACCCTTAATAGATGCTTACCTTCAACAGCATTTTAAGATTCTTACCGTTACGAGTCAATTCTTGAATATCTCGATGGATTGTGATTCGGTATCCCTTTCTCTTTGGCGAAATTATCGTGATAACCTTCCAGGAAACTCAGATCATTTGTTTAGATTTGAAATACCGTACCACATGATAAATAATTAAAAAAGATTTAATAAAAGAAAAAAAAAAGAGGATGATGGTTTTTCCCTACATTCCTAAAAGATAGCGGAGGAGGGGGAACGCTCGGGGAAACTGTTCCAACAACCAGTCGAGGAAGGGTGTGTTGACTGAGAATGTCTTGGGCATGTTGACGTTGAGTGTCGCCCAGTCGCTTTCTAACCCGTGAATGTCTTTGACCTTTGCTTGGATCGGATACGTCCCCTTGGTGGACCATTGATGCGTCTGGGTGAGCTGATATCCTGAGTCATAGGGACCAAGCCATCCGGTATTCGTATCATCGCCCCAATCCACATAAAATGATATCTGGTGTGAATCCGGGTCTGTCGCCGTGAAGTTATAGGTGTGATCTACCTCGATGTTCCCGTTGGTGGGGCCGGTGATAACAGGTTTATTCGGTGGGTTGTTGACCGCTTCAGCAGTGGTAAACTGCCAAATCGGACCCGTAGTCGAAAGACCATAGCTATCCCAGGAAACAATCCTCCAGTAATAGGTCGTCTCTGGGTCCATCATACCAGGGGTGTAGGATGTTGTAGATTGGTTACTGGTGACCTTTGGAGGAGGACTGGTTAGCCCGAAGTACACATCGTATTTAACGGTATCACCATTGGGGTCTCCCCCAGTCCAACTCAACACCTTGTTGGTTGGGACGTTCGTTGATCCATTCGCAGGGTTTGGGTTACTCGGGGTGTTCGGGGGAGCATTTCCGCGAGTGGTGAAATGCCATACCGGACCGCTTGCTGTAAGACCTAAATTATCATGAACCACGATCTGCCAGTAATACTCCGTTTCCATCGCAAGGGTCCCAGGACTAAAGGTGGTCCCTGTCTGGTCATCGGAGACCAAGACATCAGGAGTGGTGTCATTTTCTTCAAAGTAAACGTCGTAATACAGGGTATCAAACCAGTCAGGATCAGAACACTGCCAGCTCAGGGTTGGGGTTAAGGCAACGTTGGTCGCTCCATTGGTCGGACTAGGGCTACTTGGTGCGGAGGGTGCTCGGTTATTACCAACACGGAATCCTGCCGCCTCATCCACATATCCGCCAGAGGAAGCAAACACCGCTGCGACAATAAACGTGTTATCTTGCGTGATTCCCGCAAACGTATGACCATAACCGTCATTATGGGTAGCACCATTCCAGGACACGGTGTTTGACCAGGTGCCACCGGCAGGAGCAGTGATGCTTTGGTCAAATGCATAATCTAAAAAGGGAAATGTGTACAGCTGCCCAGCGGTGTCATACCAGCCCATTGAAGAAGCTATTTCTGTGACATAACATCGGAGATACCCCGTGTAGGAACTTGCTTGATTGTTGGTGACGGTCACCGTAATCGACATCGTCGCAGCTCCAAGCCATGAGGCGCTGATTGTAAGATCAATATTTGGGACGGTTCTGGCTCCACAGGCAATGATACTGGTGTTGTAGGCAGCCATGGCGCTAGGGATACTCCCGGCACCAACATTCGTTCGATATTTCCCATCCCAAAATACAGTCGGATACCCAGTTAATCCTAATTGGGTAGCTCTCGTAGCGGCATGGGTATTTTTATCACAAACCAACGAGACGTAGTAAAAATCATGCCAATCCCCTTTATACAATGCTTTTAACGCTCCATGGGCATATTTACAGTATCCACACCATGTCGCAGTTCCATACTCTCCTATCACCGTATGTGTCGCGAAATTATCACCTTGTGTTTCCCTGTCACGTGGGTAGGCAGCAGCTCCAAACGCGGTACTCAATAAAATACCGACCATAACAATTGGTATCAATTTCTTCATAACATAACCCCGTATATAACTAAATAAAGAGTCCTTATATAAATATGTTGTTCTCCTGAAGCGAATTCTTCCCTCTATAAGCGAAAATAAAGAAAGAATGATGGAATACTGCGAAGAGAGTTCCATCAACCGATGACTTTTATGATGAACAAAAAGACAGACCCGCTACGTTGCACCGTTGCAAAGGGGCCTTCAGGCACCCATGCTTTCACCTTGATACTGGTTGCCCCGAACCCAAGGATCAACCCGGACTGGATCGTAACATTTGAATTCGCCGCAATCGTTAGACCTTGACCTGAGGTTTCTTTCCCGATGAATGCCCCGCCTTGTAAGGTGATCTCCCAATTCACATCCGATAACGGGGTCTCCCCTGGGTTTATAATCTCCGCACTGACCCGGAACAAGCCTCCGTTCACCTTGTCCAACCCAATACTCGGACCGCTCATCTGAACCGTCAACGGATCTGACCAAGGACCTTCAAGGTTTTCATCTTTTGCCTTCACTGTAACCGAGTAAGTTCCACCAAGAGCCCACCGATGCGACGACTCGATTTGAGTACCAGAAGCATACGGACCAAGCCATCCACTGTCAGAACCATCGCCCCAGCTGAAGAGATAGTAGATGGCATCCCCATCAGGATCAATAGTACTTCCTGAGTAAGTATAGTCAACATTGGTAACTCCACTTGTTGGGCCTGCTGGTGGGTTTGGTTTGTTCGGCGCATGATTATTGCTCGACCCGGGTGTTGCAGCAGCGGCATCATCCACGTAATATGCGGTAAATGGATTGCTGCTAGGTGGATACGAATAACCAGTATGTGCCTCATCGTTGAACACAGCGGCAATCACCATAATGTTACTCTCCGTGATACTAGGGAACCCATGAGACGAGCCATCCCAGGTAACGGTATCACTCCAGGAACCCCCGGGAGTTATGGAAAGGACTTCATTAAAAGCAAAATCTAAAAACGCATAGGTGTAGAGCTGACCAGCGGTGTCGTACCACCCCATACTCGAGACGATTTCTGTGATATACACCCTAATGCGGCCTCCATAGGTTGACGCTTCATTGTTTATCACCGTCGCTCCAATCTCCATATTTGTACCGCCAAGCCATGTCACAACGACATCCACATCAACATCCTCGACTACTCTGTTTCCACAGGAGTTAATACTGTTGATATAAGTGGTCTTTGCAGATGGGATGCTTCCAGCACCAACGTCTACCCTATACCCCCCGTCAAACCAGACCGTTGGCCATCCGTAAGCGTTATAATCGGTGATACATCGTTGACTTGCCTTTGTATTCTTATCAGTCACCAGTGAGACATAATAGAACGGGTATTGTCCTTCGGCATAGATCTCTTTTAACGCACCATGCGCATATTTGCAATACCCACACCAGGTTGCTGTTCCGTATTCAGCGAAAATCGTATGAGTAAAATCCATTTTTTCTGTGTTCGTCTCGTAAGTGATCGCGGTGTCGTTTGGAAACCCAACTACACCGAATACTGTACACAATAGCATACCTACTACTAAGATTGGTATTCTTCGTTTCATATTCTTCATATTGTCCCCTATAAGACTAAATACATGCAGCCTATATAAATACGTTATCCCCCTTTTATTGGTATGTGCAGAAAATGACCCGCGACATTCTCCTGCAATAACGAGAGTATACGCAAATCGGTGTTTCTGTGCGGTATACCCCAATATCAGTACAAACCGAAAAAGAAGACAGACGTCCTGCCTACGTAATGATTCTCAAATAGTGGATAGAGAAATCCCTCCAACGTAAAAAAGAAACATTATTAAATACGAACAAAGATATTTTTTTTGTTACTTTAGGAAGAGTAAGACAATGGTAAGAAAGAAACAGACATTTGTATTGACCACTGCGCTTCTGATTCTCTGTATCGGAATGCTCAGTGGATGTACAACACCAGAGAATGGAACTCCAAATGAGAATGGGACAAACTCAGAAAACGAACCATTTGTCGGCCAGTGGCACGATAAGGACAGTGGAGAGGTACTGATTTTCTCAAGTGATGGGACTTTGACT
>JBAZLE010000088.1:0-8681 GCA_041650455.1 Thermoplasmatota archaeon
GTATTAGCAAGTCCTTCTCGGAATGCTGTTGTTGCTTTGAATCCGAATTCTTTTTCTGCTTTAGAAACATCCAGCATTCTTCGTGGTTGTCCATCTGGTTTTGAATGATCCCAGAGGATCTCGCCTGTGAAATCGGTGAGTTCCGCAATGAGGGTCACCAGGTTTTTTATCGTGATTTCAAACCCTGCTCCAATGTTGATAGGGTCGCTTTTGTTGTATTTTTCCGTGGCAAGAATAATGGCCTCCGCGGCATCTTCAACATAGAGGAATTCACGAGAAGCCGCTCCAGTGCCCCAGACGGTCACCTGGTGCTGGTTGTTTTGTTTGGCGTCGATGAATTTCTTGATTAATGCGGGAATCACATGGGAGCGATCTGGGTGGAACTCATCTCCTGGACCATATAGGTTGACAGGGAGGAGGAAGATTGCGTTGAACTGATGCTGAGTACGGTATGCCTGTGCCTGGACTAGCTGCATTTTCTTCGCAAGGCCGTAGGGGGCGTTGGTCTCCTCCGGGTACCCATCCCAGAGGTTTTGCTCCTTAAAAGGAACCGGCGTGTATTTAGGGTAGGCGCAGATGGTGCCGACCGCGACGTATTTCTCCACCTGGGCTTTGCGTGCTTCCTCCATGAGGTGGGTGCTCATGATGAGGTTGTCGTAGAACAGGTCCGCGGGATGCTGTTGGTTATAGCCGATGCCGCCAACGTTGGCCGCGAGATGGATGACGACATCCATGTTCTGAACCACCTCAGCGCACACTGCTTTTTCTCGGAGATCCTGGGTGTTTGACCGAGGGATCACCACGTTTTCCTTCCGTACACCTCGCTCCAACAATTTACTGGAGACATGCAGGCCGAGGAACCCGGCGCCGCCGGTGAGCAATATCTGTTTGTCTATCAGATCCATACTAATCCCATAGTTATTGTGTTAGACGAAATAATCCAACCCGACTTCTCCTTTGTCTTTTAATAATTGGATATCAGCATCCACCATGATATGGACGAGTTTCTCAAAGGTAGTCTTGGGTTTCCATCCGATTTCTTCTGCAGCCTTCGATGAATCTCCGCAGAGACAATCAACCTCTGAAGGCCGGAAATAGGTGTCGTCAATCTCAATCAACGTCTTCTTCGAAGCAGCATCAACCCCTTTCTCATGGATGCCGTTTCCCTTCCATTCAAGAGTATACCCTGCACGTTGAAAAGCATGTTCTGCGAATTCTTTCACAGTATGCGTCTCACCGGTCGCAATCACCAGATCGCAAGGTTTGGTATGATTCAACATCATCCACATGGCATTCACATATTCAGGGGCGTACCCCCAGTCCCGTTTGGCATACAGGTTCCCCAGGTAGATCTTGTCTTGTAACCCCGCTTGTATCCGTGCGATCCCGCGGGTGATCTTCCGGGTGACAAAACGCTTATCTCTGCGAGGCGACTCATGGTTAAACAAAATCCCGTTGCAGGTAAACAGATGATAGGCTTCTCGATAGTTGATCGTAATCCAATAGGAATAGAGCTTTGATACGGCATAGGGGCTACGCGGATGAAAGAACGTGTCTTCATTTTGTCTATCCTCCGTTGTTTTCCCAAACAGTTCACTGGTAGACGCCTGATAGAATCTCGGGTTCAACTGCGATTCCCGAATCGCATCGAGTAAACGGAGGGTCCCAATAGCGTTTACATTCGAGGTGTACTCCGGCTGATCAAAGGAGACCTTCACATGGCTCTGCGCCGCGAGATTGTAAATCTCAGCCGGTTGTATTTTTTCAATCAGTCGACTGATGTTGCTTGCATCAGTTAACTCCCCGTAGTGAAGAAAAACCTTTCTTTTTTTTTCATGAGGATCCTGATACAGGTGTTCGATGCGCTGGGTGTTAAATGTCGATGCTCGTCGGATAAACCCATGTACCTCATAGCCCTTCTTGAGGAGTAGTTCCGCGAGATACGAGCCGTCTTGGCCAGTGATTCCTGTGATTAACGCCTTTTTTTTCATCCTTTTCACCTTTACACAGATGCAAGCAGGCCAGGGTTCACTTGTTTCAGGAATTCGGTCCGATAGTTGATGAGCACGTCATCAACCTGCTCCTGGGTCACCCCAAACTCATCAAACATCTGCTGAAGCGATGGCAACCTTGGTTTCTGATCAGAAAGACAGTGCTGCAATGCTTCCGTGCGAGAGACCTGCCCCTCGCGAACCATCTTACTGTACAACTCATCATGCTCCGTGAACCCTACCAGCTTCCAATACATATAATTAATCAATGGATAGGAGGCATCATCCGCACGCCATGTCGTTGTTGTATCCTTGGATCCTTGCCAATCCAACTCTTTCATGATTGTGGACACAATCTTTTGTTCCTCCCAGTACACATAATCATAGAACCCGAGGGTGTCAACATCTTTGGGTTTGAGAAGTGACTCAAAGAAATACACACTCGCACCAGTCACATATTCTTTAAAGATCGGGAGACTCAAATTCATTGGATTCTTCAGATACTCCATCCCAAAAAGGAATGACAATTTCATCCGATCCGAAAGAGAATAATACCCTCGTGCATCAGGAAAAACCCCAAGGAACCCGGTCTTCCAATGCTCCTGCTCAAAGATACTATTCCCGATGTTATTCCCCCCCACAACCACCGGGATGTGATGCTCATGCGCATAGTGAAAAAGTTGCAGATTCATAGTCTTATCGCCAGCGTTTAACACAGGAACAATCGTGTGAATAGAAGGATGCTTCAGCCATCCTTGAAACTTCTGTTTACAATTCTCCTTCGCAACCTGAATCTTCTTCTCAGTATTTTTTAACCAAATATGATCCACTTTTAACCGTTCGATCGCCTTGGTGACATTCCGGATCCCCTCAGGCCGGAGAAAACCATGATCAATCGTCACCGCCAACACCCGCATCTGATACTGAGTTACCATCTGATACAGAACATAAGAGCTATCCCGACCCCCACTAAGAGGCACGATACAATCATATGTTTTTTCCAGGTTCTTATACTTGAGGAGTTTTTGTCGTAATGCTTGTTCACCAAAAACCCTGATAGGTTCATGACTATGACAGTAGTTACACACCCCTTGCTCATCAAAAGTGATTCCAGGGAACGTCTCTGGTAAAATACATTTTGTGCACCGCTTCATCCTTATAAAAAACTCATCTATCACATCAGGGGTAACCATGGATCCTTCCCGCTTTCAATATAAATCGCACGATGGATTATCTCAGCATATCACATATTTCTTTCACACATGAAATATACTCTTTGAAATCATCTCTTCTTTCTTATCTTCGTTGACCCGCGTTGATGACCGCATGCAGAATCAACCCGGTCATCCCCAACAGCATCCCCACCACAAGCAACCCTATGGTGATCAACGCTTGACCAACCGCAAGCACCTGCGTATTCATGTAGTCTAAATACACCATCCAACCAAGTGCGAACCCTGAGGCAAACAAGACAATACCTGGGATACCAAAGAACAACAACGCATGCTCCACCTCCATGTACTTCAAGATCGAGACGATCACGCCCAGGCCATGGCCCACCGGTCGTTTCGTCGACCCATCCAGGTCATAATCAACAGAGATAGGGACCTCGGTGTACCGGAGGTGTTGTTTCCGTCCCTGCATCAAGATCTCCGCGGACGCCCCCATGTCACGATCCTTCGGATGAATCAGCTCAATAGCCTTCCGTGAATACGCACGAAACCCGCTCTGCCCATCCAAGACCCGATGCTGCTCTTCTGTCGTACCCGCGTTCGCTAACCGCGTCAGCACCCAGATGCCGAACCGACGATACAACGGAATGTTCTTCTTCGTCCCATCCAAGAAACGCGAGCCAATCGAGATATCAACCTTGTCTTTCACCACCGGGGTCATCACCGTCTGAATCTGATCCGCATCATGCTGACCGTCCCCATCCAGAATCGTCATGACATCAAACCCATGGTCACGGGCATACCGAAAACAACTCTGAATCGCCGCACCATACCCCTTGTTCCCCCCATGCCGGAGGACCTTGGCACCAGCAATCGTGGCGACCGACACGGTATCATCGGTGCAGCCGTCATCGATGACGACGACCTCATCGACATACTGCTTCGCCTTCAACACCACGCTACCGATGGTCTTCGCCTCATTATAACAAGGGATCGCAGCCAAGGTACGTCTCGGCTCCTCCTCTCCCTCGATAGACGAACGATGATTCAAATACACATTCTGTCTATCCTTATACATTAAATCCCCTTGACCCTCACATCATTTCGTATGGAATCATGTCTCTTAAGTTTTTTCCTTTTAAAAACACTGATTATATATTTCACATAATAAAACATCTCAGAATACCTCTGCACTCTTCTCCCCACACCGAGCTTCCGCAATGTATCTCCCCACATGCTCCACAAGAATACCCAAAGACCCATATGAAACCCGATTCTGAGAAAATCCGACAAATCACCAAAAACACGCTCTTTTTTTTCCGTTTGACGGACCACCGATAAAAACAATCCTAGGCGCAACCCTGTTCACATGATAAAGAACAAATAAAACATACTTCATCAGAACATTACAAAAAAAAGAAAAAAAGAGGGGATGAGGTGATGGACACCTCAGGTTTTTGGTTAATTAACTATGTATTTTTATTTGCCCGCCGCCTAAAACCGTGTCCACTCCATTATCATAGACAATGATTTCGCTACCATTCTCTTCGTACCAAATCTTTATCCTAAAGGTATCATCGCCACCATTGAGTTGTCCATCCCATGCGGTAATCATAAATTTATATGACCCTGCTCCGTTGATCGTTCCGATACCCTTATACATTGCTTTTGCACCAGAGATTACGAGCCACTCGTAACTACTTGAATGGAAGTTGAGGTTTCCTGCTTTGAATTGGAATTCTGTGTTTCCGTCTGGTGTTGATTGTCCTTTTTTGTATTTGCTGACAAACCCAAAGCTTGCCTTTCCTTCTAATGTCACGTCAGGCTTATATGCTCCCGCTGGTGAATATATCCAACCACCACCTGTGACAAATCCTGCTGTTGGATCATAGACTGCTAATATCCAACTCTCCTGTAGTGGACCTGCTGGGGTTGATAGGGTAGCGGTTATTGTGTAAATACCTGCGGTAGTGCTAGAAGCAGTGAACGCGAACACTCCGTTCGCATTGGTTTGACCGCTTGATGGTATTGTTAAGCCATCGGTAGAACTCAGTGTTACCGTGACGCCTTCAACGGTGTTTCCCAGTCCATCAGTGACCACGGTCCTAATGTTAGCAGCGGTATTTACAGCTACCACTGCATCTGACGTCGGGTCAAAGGCAAGATTCAGTCCATCTAATGCATAATTCCAGATATGCACTTCATCAATGTAGCCATCAAACACATAATGAGTCCCTTCCCTTCCTGAGATTTGAAGAGGAAGATTATTCGTAGTATTACTGGTAACTGTATCAGCAGATGAAGAGAGCGTTTCAGCGACATCATCTAAATAAATGTGTAATCCAGATAAACTCCCTGATCCATCATACGTGACAACGACGTGATGCCAAGCACCATCGGCAACATCCGTGGCACCATTGCATCGGATTTGATTGCCACCGGGATATGCATAAGTGTTTGTTAAAAAGAAATATAATGCGTTACCCCAAGAGCTACTATGTTTAATCAGCTGAAACCCTCTATTAGGTGCGTCATTGTCATACTTCGAAACAATATTAATACAGGCATCAGAATCTGTCAAAAACCATGCTTCTATACTAAAAGCGTCATCATAGTCGAAATCGAAGTTCTCCTCATTATCAATAGTAACAAAGTCATCAATCCCATCGAAAGATAATGCATAACCGCTTTCATGCGGCACCCATATTGGTCCTGCCCATGCTGCTCCGTTTATTGTCCCATGATTTCCATTTGATGAGTCATCAGACGCAGTTGTTCCCACGCTTTCATCAAAATGCCAGAGGCCTACGGTAGTTGCATCTGGTGTAAATGGTGTCGTTTGTGGTGGAAAAGAGCTCGTATATCGTACATTGTTACTAATTCGAACTTCATCGATTATCCCATTGAAATAACATTCATGTCCCGCATATTGTCTGCCTCCGATTCTTAAATCAGCAGTTCCTGGATAGACTGTACTTGGATCTGATTGTGTTGTCTGATACACACCATTGACATAAAGTTTTAGCTGATTGGCTGAATAATCAAATACCCCTGCGATATGATACCATTGATTTACAACAAGTTCATTCAGACCCCATGCAACTTGGTTGCTTCCCCCAGAATGAAACATGATGACAAAAGGTTTTTTTGGTTTCTGCCAGGTAAGGTCAACCCCAATTCCATAGCTTCTTTGACCAGCACTGTCTTTACCAATAATATACATATGGTATCCTGCAGAAGTACTAAAATTGTTAATTTTTATCCATGCCTCTAATGTGATATTCTCGGTAATATCCAAAGTTGGGTTATCGGGTATATTTACATAGTCGTTAACACCATCAAATTTCAATCCATTTCCAAACTTACCACCAGATAAAGTCCCATCATTTGTATTGGCTGCATCATGAACTGTTGATCCAATTCCTTCATCAAAATTCAATTCAGCTACCAAACCAACTGTATCTGCACTCACCTGAGGAATTACCACTAAACACATTGCCGCTGTTAAAAGGATAGTCACTAGCCTACCAACTATTTTACTTCTTTTCATTTTCTTTTCGCCTCTCCATTTTTAAAAAAGGGAAACTTACAAACAATTACTACTATATAAAAATTTTTGATAAAAATAAAAACTTCTAAGATAATACAAACGTACCATTTTCAATCATAATCGCCCAAGAACCAAGGAACCTTTTGTTATTAATTTCCCACAAAACACCCAGAACAAAAAAAACTTTACACTTTCATGCAACACCAAGAAAACAAAAAAAACCATTCTTTACAGAATCCATGCCAACCCTGTCAACCGAAAAAAAAAGAAAATAAGGGGGGAGAGTCTCTCTAGGTTAGAGTAATAATCTTCCTTCAAAGAGATACTCTGTTGGATTCCAACCCTGCAGGGTTGTCCCATCCATGTCACTGGAGAGAACAAGCCAGATCTTCGCACCCATACCACTATATTCATCACTGGTCTCCGTGGGGTACGTATTGTACACTAAGGGTGGCAGAAATCCCATGATATGGACGTTTCCCTCTTCATCCGCAATCCCCGTCCCCAGAATACCACAGTCAGTTGCTGGCCAACTCGCACCAGGCTCCTTATAGCTGATAAGCGTGTAGCTAGTATTTGCAACCAACTGATGTCCGTTAAACACAAAGAACGTTTTATAAAAACGCAGCGCCATCATCTTCCCCCAGGCACCATCCTCAACAACTGTCCAGGCGCCTTCCGCGACCGGGGTTTTTTCATAGAGATACAGATGCTCCGCAGGTCCGACTGCTCTACCGTGTCTCACGGGTCGGCCCTCCGGCGGTCCTCTCGCACTTGCCAGCGTCGTGGCACAGAACAACACACAGACTCCTACTACCAAGATCATTTTCCTATTCATTTCCTATCACCCAGTACGTATTCGTGGTTTGTAGCTATTTGAAGCTTTCTTGGCATGTTTCCAAACTGACAAAATACATGAAAACCGTGTCACTGCTTCCCCTCAGCTGGTCCTCATGTCATGTTTTTTATAGGAGAACAGCATTATTATACATAGTAAAAGGGGGAACTGAAAAATGAGAAGCAAAGAATTAGCGATAGGTATAACCCTGCTGTTTATTAGTCTCATAGCAGCACCAAGTTTGAACGCTGGTATTGGTGAAACATTTGATACTAAAATCAATAAAAATCTAAGTACTAATGGTACTATTTCAAGAGAAAAAATGATTGAGATCGCAGAAGCATATGCAAGCTATGAATGGTACCCGACGCAGGAGAATATTGCACCAAGATCTTCTTTGTATACATTTTTCCATTCAGTTGTAAATAAAATGATTCAGAATCATGTAATGCTATCGTACCTCGCATGGATATTTGATATTAAATTTGTTGATACACCAGATAGAGATACCCATGACGATTGGCCTGAATCAATAGGCTGGAAGGCAAATGAAATGAATATCGGTGTTCCATATCAATGGGGTGGATTTAGTAGTATTTCCGGCTTTAATCTTACAAATCCTGAGGATTTCTATGAGCAATACATGGGGCTTGGGTCTTTTCAAGGGAAGATTCATTATGCTGGAGATATTTATTGTGAAACCTTATTTGATTCGAGAAAAGCCTGTGGTGTAGATTGTTCGGGTTTTGTTTCCCGTTGTTGGAATCTGTCACAAAAGCAGTCTACTCGCACCCTTGGTGATAGTAATTTTTCTTTCCCGATTACTTTTGATGAGCTTCAAATGGGAGATATTTTATTATGTTACAATTATCATGTGATGTTATTTCATGAATTTATCAATGAAAATAAAACACAAATCAGAGTCTATGAAGCAGGTCCTAATGTGAAGGTTGGGGCATGGAATTATACCGTGGTAAATGTAAGCGAAGACCGGCATTGTATTGAACTAAATACGACAGGAACATATGAATTATTTAGCTATACTGCTGGAAATATAATATAATTATGTTTTCATTGTGCCACTGCTTCCCCCCTAGGAGGATACGTTTTGAGAGGGAGAAACATCTCAA
>JBAZLE010000089.1:0-8519 GCA_041650455.1 Thermoplasmatota archaeon
CGTCGGCCAACACAAGCTCAACACGCGTTACAACATTATCTTAAGAACTTATCACCAGATGCGTTGAAACCTGTACCAGAAGATGAAATCCTAAAGGGTCTGCGCGCAATCGTAGGTGAGAGTTGGGCGACCAACGATCCCCTGATCATCGCTTCATATACCCGGTCGGTCATCAAACAAAAATCAACAGGGAAATACTACATCGTCATGCCACAAACAACCGAGGAAATCGTCGCGATTGTCAACCTCTCAAATTCCTATAAAATCCCGTTCATCCCACGGGGGAATGGGACGTTCTTTGGGGTCGCCCTGCAAACACTTCTCGCAGAACCAGCATCGATAGAACAGGGAATCATCATTGATCTCTGGCGGATGAAACATCTTGAGGTCGATCCGGAATCCATCACCGCGACCATTGAACCAGGGGTTACGTCCTTTGAGCTGCAAAAAGCAGCGCACGCTCATCACTTACGTGCCAATGTCGCTGAGGCGGAATCCTGTGTCATTGCAAACGCCCAGAACCTTGGTATCGTCACCACCTGGAGTAATACCTACGGCTGGGGAACCGATAACTTCATCGACGCGGAATACATCGATTCCACAGGAACCATCCAGCATCTCAGTGATAAAGAGATACCAAACCCCTATGCTTCAGAACAAGGTCTCTTAAGTCTCTCACTGATTCCTTCGGTGATTGTCACAAAACTGACGTTGAAACTCCATCAGATACTCCCTGATGAAGAGGCAGTATTCGTTCCGTTTAGTGATCTTCCGGATGCGTTAGATTTCGCCCATAACCTCGCACGAAGAAATATCGGTGTTTCCCTCGCGGTCCTCTCACGGAAATACCTCACCGAGTTTATTTCCCCGACCCATGAGATTGCGGAGGATTTCAACGACATCGCAGAAAAATATCTGAAACTCAACTACGTTGTTGACGTCATCTGTGATTCTCAGAGCAAGAAAATCATAGAGGAGCTTGCCCCAGTTTCATTTGGAAGCGAGATGCTGAAAAGCCTGATCCTTGGCTCGTCGAAGCTTACCTCCATGAAAGACAGCAGTCTGCTGAAAATGATTGGTGAGGAAGAAGACCCGCTCAAAGCAGTCTTTGGTGGTCCGATGCGCAAGCATTTCGAAAAAGGTCTTGCCAACTCACCAAAAGAGCTGGTGAAGGTCTTCGATGAGGACCTCCGTGAGTTCTTTGAAAAACTCTATTCGAAACCAGAGTTGACCGACCCGATCTGGCTTCATTCCTTCCGCATCCTCCCCTGCCGGATGGAGCGAAAACACATGTGGATGTATCGTGGCGGGTATATGCCGGGGGATAAGAACACCATCTTGAAGGTGGTGGATGCGTTAGAAAAACCAGCACAACAGTACGGTATCGACGGGGCGTTTGGCTTCCTCAGCTACCTTGAACGAGGGAAACTTGCACACTTAGAATATGATTATTATTACGACCATACCGACCCGGATGCACGCAAACGCCTCAACAAAGCAATCGTGGAATCCTGGAGGCGCCAATTCGCAATAAAAGGAGTCACCCCCCTGGAGTTCATCTGCAGCAAAGGGCTCCATCGGAAAGAACATATTCTCTATCCGTTCCTCCCAGGGTTGTCAGAAGAGGAACTCGGTCATTTTGAAGAATTAATCGAAACTCTCTTCGGAGGTGAAGACACGTGGTAAAATTTCTTTCACAAGAATGGGCTGAGCAAGCCAAGAAAAAAGTTTTAACAGAACTGGATAAGGCAAAAGATTTGAAGAACATGAACGCATCGCTCCTGAACGTCGTTCAAAACGTCCCCCCAGATAATACCACAATCTACTACTACATTAAATTCGCAGCAGGGAACCTTGAGGAGTTGGTCACTGGTTCAGATGAGGCGTTAAAACAGAAGCAAGCGGATTTCATCGTCGCCGGGGATTATACGACGTTTATCCAGATCAACAACGGACAGATGAGTTCAGCCATGGCGCTGCTGAAGAACCGGGTGAAGATGACAGGAAATAAAATGAAGGCACTGACAATAACAAAACCCATTGATACCTACAATAATTGTGTCAAAGGGGTTCAAACTGAATATTAATACAGAGAAAATGGAGAAACAATGGTAGCTATCCCAGGACCAAAGGAATGGACCGAATGCCTACAAAAATTCATACCACCCAGAGCTCAATGGACACCTGTCGACACCGCGCTGCATACCCCTCAAACGTTCTTCCTCGATTACAAAAAAGCACAGGAGTACATGTTCCCCGCCCTCCGGCACACATTCAAACATCATTATGAAAACAACTTCCTGTACCGCCGCGTCTGCGAAGTCCACGGAGTGACCCCGGAGACGATTACCTCAAACAACGATGTACGAAAAATACCATTACTCCCCGACGCATTCTTCAAGGACTACCCGGATGGAACCGGATTTCTGAACTGGTTGAAGACTATCTTTACCGGATCGCTTCCCAAACCACTGTTTAAGACCGCGAACCCCTCCCATGATGAAATCATCGAGGAGTTCAACAAAAAAGGCACCAGCATCATGTTTACGAGCGGAACGAGCGGCCGTTTTAGTTTCATCCCTCGTGACACCCGTTCATGGAATCGGGTGAAATACAGCGCGATGAAATCAGTCATCGAGCTAATGGATTACAACCCCACAGACCAAGTCATCCTTTTAATCCCTGACCCACGACAGACGAATCTGACGATTGCAAGTCTCTTCGGCATCGCCTACGATTTATACGATCCAGCAAACATCCATGTCGCATTGGATATGAAAATCACCACACAATTCCTTCGGATGCAGCGAGATGAAACAATCGGGATTTCAGAGAAAATAAAAGCAAAAGCTCTCTCGACAATCAGCCCTCTGGTGCAGCGTAACTCCGATATCAAAGTCATCCATTTGTTAGAACAAATTGAAAAAGCAGGGAAGCGAGTGAACATCGCTGGTCCACCATTCTGGCTTGATCGGATTGTCGAACGGATGAAAAAAGAAGGCAAATCCGTTCGTTTGCCGGATAGTCAAATCCTCACCGGTGGTGGATGGAAAGCGGAGGAGAACAAACGCCTCCCAGAGGATTCCTTCCGGGAGAAGATCACAGAGATCCTAGGGGTCCCTCAGGAACGCTATCACGATGTCTATGCGATGAGCGAATGCAGCTCTGTGTTTCTCAGTTGTGAAGGACATTACAAACATATCCCCCCTGTGGTAATCCCGTTAGTTCTGGACGAGAATCTGAATCCGCTGGACTATGAACAGGTCGGACGGTTCGCATTCCTTGACCCATTACCGGATAGCTACCCTGGTTTTATCATCACGGGGGATCGGGTGAAGATACTCGAACGCTGTCCGAAATGCGAGCGGGAAGGCCCCGTCTTAGATGTTGAAGTGACGCGGATGCCTGGATTCGAAGGACGGGGATGTGCAGCGGTCATGGCAGAGTTAATGAGACAGGATGGTGAGGAGCATACTGCGTTTCCCATCGGATGAATGGATTAAAACCTTCAAAGAACAACTCAATAAGAACACGACTTATCAGGAGGTTGCGAAAGACTGGGAAGGAGATTTCCTCTTTGTGATCACTCCAGATGAGGAGCTTAAAAAAGAAACGGTCTTCTACATTGACCTGTGGCATGGGAAATGCAGGGACGCATATCTGGTCAAGGGGGAGAAACAAGCCAAATTTGTGTTCAAAGGCCCTTATTCAAACTGGAAGAAGGTTATTCGGAAGGAACTCGATCCCATCCGAGGGTTAATCCGGGGGATGTTCACGGTGGATGGTGATTCCCGGGTGATTCTCGACCAGGCTAAGGCTGCCCAAGAGTTGGTGAACACCGCAAGTACCATCCCGGTTGTGTTTTAAAGGGTTTCATTATGGGGCAGCTCGTGGATTGTTTTTTCTGGGACCCTACGATACGATTTGATACCGAATTACAGTACGTCTCAGAGGAGATTGGCAATGGGATTTCCCTGCGGAAACCCGTGTTCACCATTGATGCATTAAAAAAAATAATAGACAGAGTAAAAACCGCACGTCAGGAGTATCTGCGTACTCATGACATCCCTGCAATCCTTGATGTGATTGATAAGGTCAACGCGCTGTGGCAAAATCCCTCATATCAAGGGAGGAAAATCGTGCGGGACGTCTTACCGACCGTGACCGGATTTTCCATAGAGATGATCGAATCCTGGGGCTTTGACTATTTTTTCGACATTATTAAAAAAGAGAATCTGCCGCTTGCTGGAAAGTTGCAGCCGAATGATTATCGAGTGTTTTCTCCCTGTGGTGACGGGTTGGTGAAAGCGTATGGTAAACCACAGATCGTCTATTCGAATTACGAACCAGAACTGATAGGCCATATCTGCGCCGGCAACATCCTTGGTTTGGCTGCGTTTGAGATGGTCATGGACAAGCTCGTTGATGCCGCGACCTGGGTGAAGGTGCCAACGGAGGAGCCCGTGTTTGGGGCATTGTATGCAAGATCACTCGAAGAACTGGACCCAGTACTTGCATATAGCATTGCGGTGCTTCCCTTTAGCAGCCAGGACACCTTGGTGCAGGAGTACCTCTTTTCTCAATCGGATCTTGTCCGTGCGACTGGCGGTGAACAGGCACACAGAACTCTGACGACACTTGCTGAGAAACATCAGGTACCTCTTGCTGGTCATTGGCATAAGTTCAGTTTCATGGTAATCGCTCGTGAGTTTCTGGCTAGGCAAGCTGCGGAGGTCGCGGAGTTAGCGTCTCTTGATGTCTGTGCCTGGGATCAACAAGGGTGTTTCTCTCCACAGGAAATCTATGTGGAAACCGGAGGGGGTGTATCACCGAAAGAGTTTGCTGGACTGCTTGCACGAGAAATGGAAAGAACAACCCGTGCGCTTCCCAAGGGTACGAACTCTGGTAAGATACAAGTGCTGGATGGGTACTACCAGTATTTCACAAAGGAGACCATGGGGGAGCCAGTGAAGATCTATCCTTCAAAGGACAACCAGTGGTTGGTGATCTACGACGAGAGCAACCCGAACTGTGAGCCATCACCCTTGTTCCGGGTCATTCGGGTTAAGCCAATCTCTGATATCATGGACATCCCGCAGAAGGTTCGACCGCTCAGTTCATTCTTACAAACCGTCGGTGTCGCAGTTCCACAGGAGCGGTTGCTTGCGTTTGCGGATGCGATGGGGCAAGTGGGAGCAACGAACCTGCGGACGGTCAGTGGGATGACGCTGCAGAAAGCCTGGGAACCCTGGGATGGTCGTTTCCCGTTACAAGAACTCTTTGAGCATGATGGGATTCACTGGGTCAGCATTGATACAAAAGATATCGAGGAAGAGATACGAAACGCTCTGAAACGAAAAAAGTCGCTTGTCCCTGAAGAACAGACGGAAAAAAATTAGATACGCGATAGCATTTTCTATTGTATCGAGATGTATTGTTCGGGGTTCTTCTCAAATGTTTGTTTACACCCGGGTGCACAGAAATAATATGTTTTTCCCTTGTACACACTGGTGAACTTCGCTGTTTTCTCATCAACCGTCATCCGACAAATCGGGTCAATCGCCATGACGTCTCACCTCCTGTACCGGTGGTACATATCGTTTCAATAACAACGAAAGAGATACGACCGTCACCGAACTGAACGCCATCGCAAGACCAGCAAACTCCGGACGAAACGAAATTCCAAAAAAGGGAAACAGTACGCCAGCAGCAACTGGGATGAGTGCCGTGTTATACGCAAAGGCCCAGAACAGATTCTGTTTGATGCGCGCCATCACCTTCCGACTTAACTGCACTGCAGCGACACAATCCAATAAATCGCTTTTGACAAGTACGATTTCCCCACTCTCAATCGCGATATCAGTTCCACTTCCAACTGCGATGCCTACATCGGCCTGGGCAAGCGCGGGTGCATCATTAATTCCATCACCGACGAACGCGACCACTTCGCCGGTTTTCTGTAGTTTCTGAACTTCCAGTGCCTTGTCTTGTGGTAAGACCTCAGCACGCACCACATCAATGCCGATGTGCTGCGCGATCGCTTGCGCGGTCCGCGCGTTATCACCGGTGAGCATCACCAATTGCATCCCCATATCTTTGAATTGTTTCATAGCCAACGATGTGGTGTCTTTCACCACATCAGCAAGAGCGAGAAGACCAACGAGTTGTTGATCGAACGCAACAAACATCACAGAGTTCCCCTTCGTCTCCGATTCATTCACCATCGTTTCGATCTTTGAGGACACTTCTAAACCTTTTTCCTTGAAAAGGAGACGATTCCCAATCAACACCATCGTTTCGTTCACGATTGCTTGTACACCTTTTCCAGCAAATGTATCAAATTCACTAGTATCCCGCAGGGAAAGATGTTGTTCTTTCGCTTTGTTCACAATCGCTTGCGCCAGTGGATGAAGAGAGTTTTTCTCAACACTCGCTGCTCGCTCCAACACCACCGTATCCGCAACACCGATACCAACGATATCGGTCACCTCGGGCTTCCCCTTTGTCAACGTCCCCGTCTTATCAAACACCATCGTCGAAATCTTCTCAGAGACCTCCAAGGCTTCTCCGTTCTTGATGAGAATCCCGAGTTCAGCACCACGACCAATCCCCACCGTTACCGCAGTCGGTGTTGCAAGACCGAGGGCACAGGGACAAGCGACGACCAACACAGAAATCAATGCGGTAAGACTGAAAAGAAGCGTGCTTCCAAGCACGAAATACCAGACGAGAAACGACACGAGAGCAATCGTTAACACAACGGGGATAAAATAACTCACGGCGGTATCGGCGATTCGCTGGACGGGAGGACGAGACCCTTGTGCCTCTTCAACCAGTCGAATGATTTGTGCTAGCAGGCTGTCTTTCCCAATCTTCGTTGCTTTTATCTGCAGCACACTATTGGTATTCAACGTCCCCCCAATCACTGTCTCCCCCTGCCTCTTCACCACAGGTAGCGGCTCTCCGGTCACCATCGATTCATCAACATAGCTTTCTCCCTGGACGACGACACCATCAACTGGGATCTTCCCCCCGGGTTTTACGAGTACCACGTCATCAACCACTACCTCTTCAATGGAGATTTCGACTTCATGGTCATCGCGAAGAACCAGTGCAGTTTTCTGCTGTAACCCTGCCAATTTCTTAATCGCATCAGATGTCCTCCCTTTTGCTGTTGCTTCCAGATACCGCCCTAACATCAGAAACGTAGCAAGAAGCACCGCAGTTTCGTAGAACATAAACTCGCGAGTGAACACCACCTCAAACGTCCCCAATACACTTGCGCCAAACGCAACCATGATGCCCATGGAATACATTACATCCATCGTCAGCGAGCGATTCCGAAGCGCGTGATACCCCGCCAGAAAAATTGGGGAACTCACATAGAGGAATACTGGTGTTGACAGAACAAGGGATAGATATGAAACCTGTTCCATTGAAAGATAGGGATGAACGTACATGAGAACCATCAAAGGGATACCAACAAGAAACCCCACATAGATCCTGAGCCGTTTTTCTCGAAGGTCCTTTTCCCTTACTTTGTTTGCGTTATCCTCCTCACCGTCTACACCGAGATAGTGATATCCTGCATCTTCCACTGTTTTTTTCATATCAGCAAGACTGACCATCCGTTGATTATAGGTCACCGCTACTTTTTCGGTTGCCAGATTCACTGATACACCTACGACACCATCAAGGTGCTGTAACGCCTCGGTGACGGTTCTTTCGCATGTGACACAGGTCATCCCACCGATCTTGAGAATCACGGTTTCATTGATTGTGCGATACCCGACGTCTGTGACCGCTTTTTCCAAATCACCAATTGTCACCTGTGCCGGATCGTATTCCACAGAAGCAAGCTCATTACCGAGATTAACCTGAGCGGCCAGAACCCCTGGAAGACTGGAGAGAGATTTCTCAATGGTTGACGAGCACATCGCACACGTCATCCCGGAAATCTTCAACTCCGCTTTTTTCTTCTCCCTACTCATCAATAAGTTCTCCAAATTCTAACGAAAGAAACATGATCCACTATATAAAAAATCTCTGTATGTCTTAGGAAAGGAAAAAAACTATTTGAACTAAGAAGTATACTCTCCCACGATGCAAACCACCTCTCATGTGAGAACCGCAACACCTGATGATTTCGAACGAATCGTGGAACTCGAACAGCTTTGTTTCCCAAGAAATCACGCGTATTCAAAACGGCAGTTGCGTTATCTTCTCATCAAAGCACATAGTACTGTCCTTGTCGAAACAAGTGACGTGCGTATCCGAGGATTTGTAATCATCCTGTATCGTAGAGGCACCAGAGTGGCTGGCATCGAAACCATCAATGTTGATCCTGTGTTCCGGAAGCAAGGCGTTGGTCATCGATTACTTTCTGCTTCAGAAGCACATTTGAGAAAAAAAGGCATTCGTAAAATCAGATTGGAGGTCGCGATTAGCAATCATGATGCAATTCAGTTATACGAACACGCAGGATTCCAAAAGGTAACGTTATTAAGAGAATATTATTC
>JBAZLE010000090.1:0-8461 GCA_041650455.1 Thermoplasmatota archaeon
TTGCAGAAATGAAGAAGAATCTTCCCGAAGAGCAGTATAAGGAATTCTCCAACATGGTTGTCTATTGGGGAGATGACCACCCCGAACTCCCTTACGGGGCATCGGTCTGGGACGAAAGTGGCCCGGTGAACCTCAGGGAGATAAGCTCCGAAGAGAAACAGAAATTCGGACTCGAAGACCTGAAGACCGATCCGAGCGGGTATGTTGTACAGGGTTCGGATTCTGAGAAGACAGCCATGCTGGACAAGCTCTGTGCCCTGACAACTCAACGCACAGCGAAGGCCCCCATGGCCGCGATGGTATTGTCCGTCAATGCTCTCCGGAGATCCGGTTCTTCGATTATCCATGGTGGGAAAGGAACCGTCGGAGGAGGAGGGTACGAGTCAACATTATTGTTAAGAACCGAATTGTATGGCGACGGAGGCATGGTTGATTATAACCAGCAATACTGGGGAAGTGGCGGAGGTAGCTGGCATCCCATTGGAAGTCAATATAACAACCCCCAGAATGGTGTATTGTACCAGTCCAAACTCAAAGGCGAGTCAACAAACCCGACCACAAGCGGATACACATGGTCGACCGGAGAACTGTGGCCATTTTAAACAGGCCCCCGGAGAGCGTGTACACCTGAAACAACTCTCCCCATTTTTTCTTTTCTCTGCAATCCGGTTAACAACCGGCCAAACCAGGTACAACACCGGATTATATCCGACGGAGAAGATTTTGGAACAAAACGTATATAGAACGGAATGAATATGATCTTTTATTAATTCACAAATTTAATAAAATATAATAATGCGGGGAGTGTTCTCATTGAGGGCAACATATCGTCCGACAGTAAGTGTGTTTTTCTTCCTGTCAGCGATCAGCATCATGATATCCGGGGTTGCCGCAGCCGGGGAAATAACCGATCCATCCCACGATAAACAGGTAGAACTGATCCGACAACTGTACGGAACGAACATGACTACCGGGGAATTTATGAAAATCGTGTATCCGGAAGAGATTGAGACCCTTCAACTTCAATTGTCGAGAGAAGATTTCGATGAATTCAGCAGCCAGAAAAAATACTGGGGAGATGATTATCCCACGTTACCCTATGGCGCAAACATCTGGACCGAAAGCGGCCCCCTTAACCTGAGTGCATTGAACAGGACCGAACGGGATCGGTACGGTATTCAAAATGCCATCATCGGGGGGGATGGGTACAGGATTCTGGATTATCTGGACTGGCAGATAAAAACCGGCGAGCCGGTATCGTTTTACCGGCATTTCCCTGACGGAATGGAGAATATCTCCTGCGATCTGAACTGGATCGATACGGAAAGTTCGTTGAAAATCATGATATTTGGTCCCGACGGCATGATGGGACCCTATTACGATTCATCCGATGGAAAAGAAGATGGCAGAATCTCTCTCCGGATTTTTCGGGAGGGGGGTCTTACCGGTGGGGACTGGTATGTTGTCACGGAAGCAGAACACACCGCGTACGGGAAACCCCAGGCATTCAGGTTATTGTTTTATTGAAGGGGAGTGAAGAGTCTGGCAGGAAATACAAGAGCGCTCGTGTTCCTGGTACTGGCATTTGTCCTGGTACTGCCGGTCATGGCGATCGAGACCGGGGGTTATGAAGTCCGCCCGGCAGATAGCCTTTCAATGGATGATACTTCCCGGAATTTCATCCCCGCATCCGCCACCAGTCCATTCTCCGAAGAGCCTGAACCACAACCGATAGCATATTCAGACCTCCCTCTTGCAGTTCTTCTGGTCCTGGCAATTGCCGGGTTCTGCTCGCTTTTGGCATATCTGCTCGAACTGTTGTTATCGGGTAACCTGCCGTTGATCTCCGGACTCGTAAAATTAGAGCGAAAAGAACTCCTTGTCAATGCATCGAGAAATTTAATATATCGTGCAATCCGGGAAAATCCCGGGATTAATCCATCAGAGATCGAAAGGATGACAAACCTGACCAACAAGAATGTCGCCTATCACCTCAACAAACTCCTGGATTACCATCTCATTGTTGATGTGAAATCCGCCAATGGCAAAGGATATTTCCGGAACTCCTCAACAGATTCGTCCAGCGAGAGAATGTTGCGCCTGCATTCGAAAAACCCGACCGAACGGATGATCATCGCGATCCTCTCATCGAACCCGGGAATATCAAGAAAAGAGATTGGCAATATCGCAGGTATTTCCGGACCTTCCGTGAGCTGGCACATATCGAGACTTGAGAAAGACAATATTGTTGAAAAAATCCGTGAGGGAACGGTGGTTCATCATTATCTCAAAGAGGATTTTAAAGGTCTGTCTGAAACTTTAACGGGCATTCAGCAAACGGGATCGGTTCACGAAGAGACTTTCAGGGACTCTTTGAGCCCGGTCGAATAGCGATTGAGGATTTTCGTCGGGGATGTTCAGGAAAAAACCAAGGCACCCTCACCTCTCCCCGCCCCCCATTCCCCAATCCGGCCCCGTAAAGATCCCCGTTCCGGCTTTCCCTCATAGTGCCCTTCCGGCGAACGATCCCACCGTATTTCGTGCCGGAACCCATCTGAGAAAAAATCGCCCGCTGAAAAGCGTCTAATAGCGTCCTCTTTTCTCCGACGTAAAACTGCAGAAAACTGGGGAATTAGTACCCCTTTTTGATGAATTACGCCCCCTGCCCCCGGAAAAGTGGACAATCCGGCCTCTATTCGCCCCCGGATTGGCCAACCCCACGCAGACTCCACCGGACGCCCTTTTTCAGACCACCCCCTCATGTCCCCTGACCCCCTTCGCAAACCTTCGCCCTAACTCTCCCATATTGTCTCATCATTCTCCGGGGTGAAACGATGCGGATAATGGCATTACACTCCCGCTTTTTGGCAAAACTGTCACAAAAAAATGATCACATTGGGGAAACGGAGCCCTTATCGGCCCCGGATTCGACCATCTCCCGGCCCCTGCTTTGAGGGTGGTACCCACCCCTCCCGTACTCCTGCCTCGAAAATGCCGGCACGCTCCCCCCATTAAGGCCCTTCTGAAAATTCGGAGAGGTAATAGCGAACATTCAGAGGCAGAAAAATGTACTAAATTGGTTATCGTTTGATATAGGGAATCTCTATCACCGCAGGTTTTAATCCTGCCGAGCCCACCTCTTTTCCTTTCGGACCTGATCCCATCATTCCCTTTCCCGCGGCTCTTACACCGATGTGGGGTGTGCTCCAGGGAAACCACCCATGATCGATTCCCCGGATTTTGAACAGAGGGGTCAGTCCTGTCTGGCAGATGATTGTGGTATTCAGGTTCTTCGAATAGGTGACGGTGAAATCTGCATCAATATTTGCTAGGGAAAGATGAGGTACATCTGCGAGGGCTTTCAGTCCGATACTGGCATCATTTCCCTGCGAAATCAGAACTGTACCGGAGTCTGCTACCATCAGATCACTGATTACCACCCAGTCGTCTTTCCAGATCCCTTTGCTATGAGCCGCAAGAATTGCGGCATCAATATTCACGCAATCCTCAATTAACTGGTGCTCAACACCTCTGGCTTCAAAAGCTACACCAGCATCCTTTGCGAACTGAACAACGATCCCCGCATCTGCCAAGTTGAGGTTGTATTCTGCGAGACCTGCGCTTCCTTTGATCTTTGTCGAAATGGATACCCCACTGGCTGATGCGTACTGTAATGAATCTTTTTGAGAATCGGTCCGCACTTCGAAATCGATCCCCAGTTTGTTCAGATTTGATATTACCGTAAATCCATTTCGCTCCAGTGTCCCGACATCACCAATCTTTAACGGAATTCCAGGAGCCCATGTTGCATAATACTTGAACTGATCATGCATCTCATTCATGTACTGATCCGCTACGCTCGTCATACAACATTCACCAGGACATACATCCCGTTAACACAATTTATAGTTTTTCTTTTAACTTTATTTTCTCATAAAAACAAACGATCAAAATTTAGGATTTAATCGATCAAAACGATTCAAAATTTGATATTCTAAGATAATATTTTATATTTGAAATGGAGAAGATCCGCATTATGCCACAAAAACAGAAGGAACCCGGGATTGTAACAAATTTTTGCATGCAGCGTTCCAGATTATGGCACGAGGGCATTTGGGAGATAACTAATGGCCTTCCAAATCTGGTTACACAAAAGGAACTGCGGAAAAAGGCAACCGAATATGAAGTTCCCGCGAATGTGGTAATTCCGTGTTTGCAGACATTCCGAATGGAGGGATTAATCATGTGTATCGACAAGAATGGAAACGAAATTTCTTTCTCAATCAAGGAATCCGACTACGAACAGTTCATTCTTACACCAGATGGATCGGATCTGGGACCCAATTATCCGTGTAAATAATCACCGTGAACAGGGAAAAAATAAAATCCCTACTTCCTTTATTGTATAATGAAACCGATAACGAGTGTGATCTATCAGGAAGACCAATGAGGAGCCACATATTATCTCGTCTTCTTTGAGTGTAGCTGACAATCACGCCGGTTTTATCAGCAATGTGCAGATCCCTCCTATGAAAATTGCTGATTGGATCAGTTATCTGCCAGAGAGGGGCCGTTTGGATTATGGACCGCCTGTGATGTTGCGGTTTGAAATAAACGACCTCACATCACACCCTCACTTCCCGCCCGATCCCTCCCGTACCAGGTGCTCGCACAGCGGGGCCTCCTCACGGAAAAACCCACATTCCGTTGTTGCACAGGGAAGGAGCGCCGGGTTGCAAAACGGGTCCTGTTGTCGTTCTTCAGTGGAAAGGTGGAACCCGCACCAGAGGAATTGCATGGTCCCGGCTCTCATATGACCGGGATAATACTGGAACGGCGGGGGGTAGGTGAAACTGAACGGGTCGCAGATATTGACACTTTCATTACTGGAAATAATATTTCGCTTGGGAGGATTTTCTTTCCAATAATATTTTTTCACGCGAAAAATGGTTGGAAGGTACTTAACTTTCTACAAGTCCGGTCGCGATCGGGTTGGAAAAATTTTAAACCGATCAAAACCGGAAAAAATTTTTTCAAAAACCGATCGCAAACGGGATCGAAACGCTGAAAATGTTCCCGGGAGATTTGCCATCACTTCGTCGTGGGACTCGGTTTATTGCAGGAAAATTACCGGCAAATAAATTTCCGGTCCGTTCGCGATCGGGTTGAAAATTTTTTAAAACCGATCGAAACCGGTCTTGAAAATGCCGCTCCCAAGCGGCAGCTGAAACTGCAATGCAGTTTCAGCCTTTTCAAAACCGATCACGATCGATGTTGAAAAAAGTTAAACGGGTGTGAAAAATCATATTGGGTAAATTTTGGCTTTCGTATTTTCATATTCTTCAGGCAATTGTCCGACCTTCCAATTGTTTCCCGTCGTTTCAAGATAGTAATACTTCTTGTTGTTGTAAGTGTAGGATGTTCCGGAACAATCAGAACAGGTAATTCCTACTGCCATGTGGTTTGGTGGTGAGATTAAAACAACATCATAATTCATTTCCTTTAAGAGTGCTGCGGTAAGAATTGCGGTATCCTCGCAATCCCCGGTTCCATCAACGAGAGTCTCTATCGGATATCTTGGATAGTCATTATATCCGGTTGAAACATAATCCTTGGAATAAGGAAGCGATTGGACAAATGCAATAAGATTGTATGCCGCTTTCGTTTTGGAGTCTGCGCTGTTTTGAAAAGTTGTGGTTATCCGATCTAGGGATTTCCTGTCTCGCTCAGAAATTGCATATTTCGCATAATTTCTATCATGAGATTGTTCTTTATAATATGCATAAAGTGAAGTCGGGATTTTCAGGGTGTACGTATACCGATGATTATCGAATATCCATTGGTAGTTGCGTGGATAATATTGAATGGAGGTCGTCGTTGTAACCTGTTTGGTCTGTGGTGATGCAGTTGCAGGTACATTTGGTGTTGTCACGACAGGTTGCGATACGGGTGTACTGGTTTCACCGGTAATAATTGAACTTATGCGATGGGGAGCTGCTTCCCCTATTCCGCTATCTGGTCCAAAGATTGCGGGAAATAATATAAAAAAACCAATACCGAGCACAAAAAAACAACTAAAAAACATGGGGAAAAACGTTCTCCCGATATCGAATCTATTCATCAGATAATCGAGAATTATTCCGATAATAAGACCCAGGAAGAATACTGTTTTCAAGCTCCCAACGGGGATGTTAAAAATAAAATATGCAAAAAAGGCACAAAAAAACCCAACGAATACACAAAAAAAACCATCTTTTACCCATTGCATAAATTTTTATTATAATTTTAGTGGCTAAAGAGTTGTTATTTGGAATTGTAAATATTGCATTTCTGTTAATCGATCCCGGTTTTTCCATATATCTGTCCATGAAATGAATCGTGAAGAGGTATTGATCCGGAGCGTTCCGTCGGCGAGTCTCCATTTTCTGTCGTAAACTATCTCAGAGAAAAACAAGCTCCCCCGGCCCCCGCCAAGAGGGGGGTACCCACCTCTCCTGGTATGGCAGGGGTAGTTCTCCCTCCCGTACTCTTACCGCGAAAATGCCGGCACCCTTTCCCCACCATTGCGGGCAGAGGTGGAAACCCCTCATCCCCTTCGTAATGCTGCTGCCGCAACAATGCAGACGCCAAGAGCGATGAGGGGATCTGCTATCGGCAGCGCTGAAGGTAACGTGGGAGACCCTGAGGAGGAACGGGAATACTCCGTTGCAGCGGTCGCCACTGAAGACAACTCTCCTGCCGGGGGCGTTCCTGATATATTCCCTGTCCCTGCGGATATTATGAAAAAATCTTGCATTGCAACAATGTCCGGCTCATAGGAGTTAAGGGAAGAGATTACAACCTGATACCGTCCCGGGACAGCAGGCGCTGCCGCGGGCGTTGGATAATAATTCGGCGGTTTTGTGTACATCTCCCATTCTGATGGCACGATTTCAGCAGACCAGACATTCATGCCATGTTCTCCACGTGTTATTGAGACATTTAACGAGTAAAACGATGACCCGAACCCGCCGGGATTGAATTCAGCGGAGTCTATCCGTAGGAGAAGCGACGCGTTCGAAACCGCCAGGTTCGTTGTTCCGTTAATGAAAAAAATGTCATCCGTCGTGTGATTCCCGATGGGGTCGATCATGATTACCGACGTTGAAGGGGTTTCTTTTTTGCTGACATCCCCTGCCGTCATGTTGAAGAACATTGCAGAGCTGAACAGGGGCGTGCTGTTGACCGGTTCGACCCGGACTGAGTATTCATCGATAACAAAAGCGGACGTATTGATGGTGACCTGCCAGACGTTGCTGCATTTACCAGGGACAACCAGTATCTGGCCATCAAAGTAATTCGGGGGATAATTCGTGAAAACCTTCGGGCCCAGTGAGATCCAGAGCATAGTATTGATGGGATAACTGGTAGTTCCGGATATCGTGATAATCTCCCCGATTGCGTGATCCCCGACAGGTGTGATATGGATCCAGGGAGTGGCATTTTCCGAACGCGGGCATTCTCTCAAGTACAGCGCCGTGTGGACGGAGGTGTTCGGCTGATTCCGCGAAACAACCCATATATCGTAACCTCCTTCAGGGAACCCGGTCGTGTCTAAACTGTACGACCAGACGTTCGACCCGGGACCGGCTGATACAGTCGTCGAATACGTATTGGATCCGCAGAATGTCCCAGGATCGCATTTTGTGGTGTGAAAAGGTTCTTTGATCAAAGCAATATCCAGCACCTCGCCAGCAGGTAATGATGTAGTCCCACTGATAACAACCTGTTCCCCGGGAGAATATTCCGGAAGTGGAGTCACGTCTAATAGTGGGGTATCCCCATATAAGCGAAGGATCGTAACATTGGAATCACGGGAAGTTCCTAAATCCAGCTCAACCATCCCCCCGGACCAGAACCTGCAGGGTATTTTATCAATGCCATGCTGTTCGCCGTGTCGTTCGATAATAGCGTAGATATCCCGGGCTGTCGTTTCATTGACATCCCACTGGTTGTAAAAACCGACATCCACTTCATCCGCACCATATCCAAAACACAGGATGGGCCCATGAGGATAATACCAGGATTCAATATCCCTGTCCGATTCATCCGTTACATTTTCAAGTAACGCGATTCTTTCCTGAAAATCCGGCGATTCACCCGATTTCATGATAACGTGGTCAGCACCGAAACGATAGATTGTTGAATCGTTAAGGATATCCCCTTGCGTCAGATTGTGTACATCCGGTTCTTTTGCGGTAAAAGAAATCCATCCTGTTGCTGCGACAGAGAGCAGAATCAGCACAATAAAACCGAACATGAGGACCCATTTCTTTTGTTTCATGATGTGCTGCCCCCGCGTTTTTTAAAGGCAATGAATACAACAATCCCCATCAGGGCAGTAACACAGAAAATGCCGGAAAAGCCGGGCTGGGCAGGGGTTGTGGGTCCGGGAGATAAAACTGCGGTGTTGTTGCGATCC
>JBAZLE010000091.1:0-8384 GCA_041650455.1 Thermoplasmatota archaeon
CCCGTTGACTGCGACAAGGCAAGCGGCCAACCGCGACATCCGGCGTAAGGTCCATATCTGCATCCTGGGCGGTTTCCCCGATGTACCATTCCCCATATACTCCATCATTGTCGCTATCCCAGCTGGAAAAATTCCCATTTTTGTCGTAAATATCAGCGAAGTACAAATCGCTTAGATACCCGACATCCCAGTCATCCACCATGCTGACGTATCTGACCGGGCAGTACCATGTTGGGAAAAACTGACTGCTTCTCCCTCCTACGAGAAGGACGTATTGGATTCCCCATACTTCCCTCGCGGTCTTTATAAAATATTTTATTTTCTCCGCATGGTCCCGACCGTACCAGTACATTTGTTGATACACCTGCGGGAGGGTTACGAGTTTTGTACTCATTCCATGCGAGTTTTTATGATGCACCAGCGGGCGTAATTCGTCTTTGAAGACTGGGGGGGTCAGGATGAGAAGCGAATACACATTGTTGGTTGTTTGCGGTGATTCTCTTACTGTCGAGACAATCCCCACATGTTGTGCTGACACAAAAAGACCAAGGTTTGAACCAAGGAATATCAACATGATACTGAATGCAAGTATTCTATTTCTATCCAATGTTTTCATATCAACCCCATCTATAAATCTCAGGGAGACTTAATAAATGTTTACCTAAGGATCCCTGGCAGCTCCGCTTGGGGATATCCTCCGATCTTCAGACTTGGGTCCCCGAACAACGCCCATTGCTGCACGGTTTTCGCATCAATCGCACTATCCCATGCAGCAGGAGTGTTCCAATCAATGGGATACTGGTTCAGATAATCCGTAATAGCGTTTCCCCAAACCTTTCCTAGGATGGTAGTTGCATTCACCCCATACTCATAGAAGAACGTTGGTTCCAGGTAATCACCCGCACCACTGAAGGATTCTTTATCCTCTTTTGACATCCCCAGCCCCGTGCAACCAATGGTCGCAATCGACCCGCCGTTGCTGATGCGAGTCAGCTTCCATCCCCAGCATTCCCGAATCCAGGTATAGTGCCAAAAAAGACCTGAGGGGGAGGTTCGACTAGAGAAATACCGGAGTCCCTGTTCTTTGATTCCTCGAAGGATATTCTTTGGGGTGACATCGAATTCATTATTATGGCACCCTCCCACGATACAAACGGGGAACATCTTTTTGTTTCGAAGGAGATTCATATTCAGCGTGTTCAACCCAGTAACCCAGGTATGCGGATCATTCGTCGGATGTGTGCTCCATGAAAACGCGTTCGCATGTCCCTCAAACAGCAGAAAACCACAGCCCTTGTTAATTGCCTGGATGACATCTCTTGGTCCTGTAAAAGAATGGTCTGAAGTCCACAGTTTAATTGGTTCAAATCCAGACATGTTGTCGATCGCATCCTGCGTGTTTTTCTCACCTTCGTTTCCTGTCCAGTTTGGGTTCAGAGACTCTGGATACGTATCACCAGCTACGACGACAAACCGCTTAAACCAATCCTGCCCATACGCGGTGGTCTCATAGGTGATGATCTTCCGCACCATGACTCGAACCTCTGCTTCGTTGATACAGGCGAGTCGTCCGACATAGACATCCGGGTACAGGTCGATATCTTGATCTCTTGCCGTCTCCCCGTACCATTCACCATAGACGCCGTTATTACTGGAATCCCAGCTGGAGAAGTTATGGTTCTTATCGTAGAGATCCGCATAGTACAACTCGGAGATGAAACATGGTTCATTCCAACCCGTGTTGTTATCAGCGTTATAGACATACCGGATCGGGATGGTCTCAAAATCCCCGACCAGCATGACATACGTAATCCCCCAGACTTCTTGTGCTGTCTTGATGAAATATTTTATCTTCTCCTGTTTATCCCTCCCGTACCAAAACATCTGGTGGTACACCTCAGGGAGGGTGACCAGGCGTGTTCGGACATTCACGCTGTTTTTATGGGTAACAAGGGGCTGTAAACTGTCTGTAAATTTCTTTGGTGCGATGATGAGCAGGTCATAATACGATGGTCCCATGGTGCTTGGAGCAGTGGTGTTTCTCGCACTCTCCTGAGCGTTTATCATCGGTATCGCCAGCGACGAGGGAAGGACAAACCCAAACGCAACAATGAGCAACACCACTCCTTTCTTTCTCAGAATATCGCCCCTGTTCTTCATACAATTCCCATAGATACAGTAGCTGCAGACATTAATAAATGTTTACCTGCTTAAAGTAAAGAGTACGACTCAAAGAAGAAACTCGAGAGGGTGGCAGAGTCCCATGGATACACATGCATGTTTCTGGATTCCTTTTAAAATTCCATTCGAGGAATATTTATAAATAGCAGTTGTTTATTAGTTTCTTTGAGGAAGAGAAATGAAGAATACCATGAGAAAAAAAGGGGGGAAGAACAACAGAACCATCCCCTGTATCAGTATCATCCTTGTCATCCTGCTGTTTCTCAGCATGCCACTAACCGCATCCGCTATCACCCCAATGGCTCCAAAAGAAAATCAAGCATCTGTCGAATCCCGGTTGCAGGGTGGTTGGGAAATCCAGCAAAGCGGGACGACCAACACCCTCCGGGGGGCTTCGTTTACAGACGCGGACACTGGGACTGCGGTGGGTGAATCCAACACCATCCTCCGTACAACCGATGGAGGCATTTCATGGTCCCCGCAATCATGCAGCCTCACCTTCGATCTTTTCGATGTCTCCTTCTCTGATGCAACTACAGGGGTCGCCTGCGGGACACTCGGGTCCATCATCTATACCACCACCGCTGGCAACACCTGGATCACCTATCAGACTGGATGGATGATGCAGTACTATGCAGCACACATGGAAACCTCTTTGATAGGAATTCTGGTTGGTGAATCCTCCATCTTCTCCCCGCTCGTCACGTGGACTTTGAACGGATGGCAGACGCACACAACAGAAGGTTTCCTTCTCAATAACAACGAAGGCCAACTTTGGGATATCCACTACAGTTCTCCAACAACTTGGCTTGTCGCCGCGAATGTCTGGAACGGTGAAGGCGCCATCGCACGAACGGTTGATGGGGGAACAACTTGGGCGACCATCTACTGGACGGACCGCGGGTTCTTCGGAATGGATTTCGCGTCAGACACCATCGGCTATGCCGTCGGCCGCGCAGGGATCATCGTGAAAACCACGGACGGGGGGAACACCTGGAATCATGTATCCAGCGGTGTCAGTACGACACTCCTCGATGTCTCCTTCGCATCGGAGAGCTGTGGAACCGCGGTGGGCCAAAACGGGCTTATCCTCAGAACAGAGGATGGGGGGAGCACCTGGGTCCCACAGGAAAGCGGTACCTCCTCAGATCTGTACGCGGTGCAACTCATCGATTCACACATCGGGTTCGCCGTCGGGGAGAACGGGGTTATTCTCCATACGAGCACTGGCGGGTACCCTGAGGATACCGAACCACCGGTGACCACCTGTAGTTTAGAAGGCACCATGAACGGGGACATCTTCGTAAGCGATGTCACTGTAACCTTCACCGCAGAGGACTCAGGCTCCGGGGTGAATTACACCATGTATCAGCTTGATGGTGGCGCGTGGAGCCTGTACACCACCCCGTTTATCGTCTCCGCTGACGGGGAACATACGCTTGAATTCTACTCAGTCGATATCGCAGGAAACAAAGAACCAGCGAAACACTGCAGTTTCACGATTCAACACCCCGGGCCTTCCATCACGATACGAATCAAAGGCAGGGTGGGCATCTCCCTGACGATTACAAATACCGGGTCTACTGCCCTGACCAACCTCGACTGGACGATCCGTCTGGACGGAGGCCTACTGGTCATTGGAAAAACCAAATCAGGGACCATCGCGACCCTTCCAGCAGGAGAATCAACAAGCATACAACACTATGTCCTTGGTATTGGCAAAACAGACATCACCGTCGAAGCAGCAGGGATTATTGAAACTGCGAAAGCAACAGTGCTGTTCTTCCTTGTTTTTGGAGTAACATAAGTGCGTCCATCCTCTCCTATCCTACGAATTGATACTGATGGACATACCAGTCTCCGTCTTGTTCTTTCCTCTCGATGATGGGTTGAGTAAATGTATTTATAGGGATCGCCCATTGCTACGCCTCACATGAGATTGAACTGTCCATACCCCTGTTACCGCACCCACCAGAATGCAGCTCCGAAAAAAGAAAAAATGACGAAAGCGATCTCGCTTGTTTTTTTTGACATGGATGGCGTGCTTCTGGACACGGTCAGCTCCTGGCGATATGTCCATGAGTATTTTGGGACCACGAACGAACGATCGATCATGCCGTATCTCCGTGGTGAGATCGACTACCTGGAATTCATCCGACGCGATGTCTCTCTCTGGAAAAAAGATGAGCGTCATATAGAAAAAGAGACACTCCAGAACATCATGAATAAGATCCCTTTTATTCCCGGGGCACAGGAATGCATCTCGTTCCTCCGTACCCATCAAATCCACACCGCAATCGTAACCGCAGGTATCGACCTGCTCGCAAAGAGGGTTGCCTCTGACCTGGGGATTGAATATGTGTTCGCCAACGAGGTGAACGTCGGAGCCGATGGGAGGCTCACCGGTGAAGGGGTCCTGCATGTCGAGCTGATGCAGAAGGATAAAAACATACAAGCGCTTGCAGAGAAACTCCATATCCCGCTGTCCGCCTGTGCTGCAGTTGGGAATTCCTGTTTTGACATCCCGATGTTTGACGTCTGCGGACTGGGAATCGCTTTTAACCCGGAGGATTCCTGCGTCGTTCAATCTGCTGATCTTGTTATCAAAGACAAAGACTTACATAAATTAATCCCGGTCTTTGACTCATACATCCAGCAGCCTATTCAGCAATAAAACTCTTCGTCCAGAGCGGCTGAGGAGGTTGCCGGCCTTCTTCTAACATACGCTTCCATTCTTCATCAGTCAACCGCTCAGACATCGGTTGTTTAAACTCATAGTAGCTGAACACGGGGCCTGCTCCGGCGATGATGGTTCCATCAGGGGTATTATAGGCAACGATGAGGAGGTCAACGTACCCCACTGCTTCTTCAAGGACCATGCCGGTGTTGGTGTCCGTATGCACATCCGCAATGATCGTGGTGTCTTTTCCCTGGGTATTTACCCCTGTAACGACGCTCTCAAGCTGCTCCCCGAAGCTTTGGATAAACTCATAATCGCTCTTATCAAGTTTCCTTCCTTGGAGCTCCAGAATCGAGATGTTCAGCAATCGTCTCAGGACAATCTCCAGGTGGTCCAGACGCAGCGTCTCTGTCTCATTTATCGCCTGCAGATCCGCTAGGCCTGTCCGGGTCATCATAGTCAACGCAAGAAGACGCTGATACAGCTCTGGCACAGGTTCCACATATCCAACAACCGATGGTTCCTCCTGGGGGATCGCGGTTAATCGCGGGGTGTATGATTGTTTTGCGTACAGGATCGTATCATGGCGTAATTCCGTCCATGAGGCAAGCACGGTCTGCAGTTCTTTGTCCTGCCATGCGTCAGTCTGCATAAAAGACGGATACCGTGTATCAAACGTCTCCAGCAGCGGTTTGAGGCTGTACAGCCAGCTCCAGTACAAATTTCGGTTCCATTCCGTCGCATTCAAGGAAGCAAACTGTGTGGAGAGATTCTCAATCTGACGATCGTAGTGTTCATAGGCAGTGTCACCTTCGCTTTCGAGGATCTCCCGTGCTCGTGCGGACCCCAGGATCGTCATGATATCCAACCCCCGTGGCATGACCCGTTCCCCGGTCCAATGCGTAAACGGTGCCCCCGTCCCAGTGAACTGACCAGTGGTGGGAGAAACAAGATTCTGGAACATATAGGAATCCGGGATGAAACGCTGCCCCATCAGCCGCATCCCTTTCGTTTTTTCAAGCACCTCACCAAGCTGTTCTTTGGTAAAAGGTGGTACAATGACAACATCCCCGGTCCCCCCATAGATTTGAGGACTGCGAAGTTGTGCTAAAATCCCCAGGAGGTTGACCATTTTTGACTCATTGGCGAACTCTGTTGCGTTGAACTCGTTTCCAAACACCGTCTGAATACTGCGGAGATACTCAAAGGGAATCAGATCATCTGCGGTTCCCACAAAAAAGGAGGTCACGGCATACACCCGTTCCCAGAGATTCACCAAAGGCTCATCATGCAGGGTGAGCGTTGGTAACGCAGTGGAGATCAGGCATGCCTGGATTGTTGCGATGGTTGCATCGTCTTCACTGACGATGTCACTCCCACGCAGGAGAAACGCCACCCGCCCGTACCACATCATTGTCTTGAAATACCGGGTGAGCTTCTCTGATTGGGTGTAATGACCACGGGGCACATATTGAGAGTAATCTTCTTTATACCGGAAAATCGCGCTCTTCTGGAATCCTTTATGTGCGCTGATACAGGAGAGTTCCGAGGTGACATTCTCACTTACGTAATCAGGGATCGAGAAGGAAACCATTGGAATGGCCTCTGAGTTGTTGTATCCCTCGGAGGGCGTCTGCAGTAGAGAGAGGGCGACACCAAAAAACGCAACGTTCCTGCGGGCTGCTTCCTTCAAGTCTGGGTGGGTGAATGTCTCGTAATCCTGCATGGATTTCTCGAATAACGCGTTGCTGAGATCAAGGATGCCGTCGAAAAACTCCCGTTCTTCAATCCCTTTCAAGGTTTGATCGAACAAGATATGATAAAGATGTAACAAGGTATCAGAGGTAACAAACACCGGGATCTGATGGTCCTTTAGGTACGTATAGGGCTGGGTGATGTCACTCTCAACATCGAAGTCTTTGACGACAAATCCATTGGTACTCAGCAAGTCTTTCTGTGCGTCCGAAAGATTAAGCAAAGCTTGCATACTGTTGAAATTCTGGATCGCTGAGAGACGTAACGGCAGGGTGTATTGCGGTGGTTGGCTGTCGATGGTGATTTCCTCAGACGAATAGTAGGACGCCATCTTGTATTTCGGATTTTCGGAAGATAAGATGTCCACTGATGGGATGATAATGAGGGAACCCCCTGGGCCTGGTTGTTGCATACACCCACTCAAACCTGATATCACAAGGAGGCTTACAATACTTATCCCGATGAATTTCTCTTTTCCCTTCAACTCGTATCACCTAATATACTCTATAATAATATTATACTATGTAATTACAACTTACGATATTTATATGATTTTTCATATGAATATTAGTTATGATGTTCCTACATTCGTCGAATGACAATGGACTATAAAAATATTGCATTGTCATTAAATTCTTTTTTTCAGCTTAGAAAAAGAACGAAGGCATATATTATATGAATTCACTGATAATACATAATAGGTATCTTTTGTGTCTTTGAGGAACAGAGATACGATATTAAAAAAACACGTATATCTAAGAGCGGCATAGTTTAATTCTCTAAAACATCAATGACGAAAATAAAATGTTCACTATCCAGTTCAATCATCCATAGTGAAGCTTTCTCATTCTGATCTGTTGAACTGCTTTTTTAAAGAGGTGGAATCATATCCCCATTCTCTGTTTTTTTTATTTTTATCGCTTCCAAATATTTAAATAAGGAGATGGGATAATACACCATCATCCTGCAGAGGGCAGGGGAGGAAAAAAGCGATAAAGAAAAAATACTCGGTATTTTGATTTGTATGCTATTGATTATCAATCTATCAACTTGTCTTGATTTTCCTGAAGAGCAGATAAAAACAATTGGAAAAAAGAAATCCGTTACTCTTGTAGACCTCTCATCTCAACAGAAAACGAATGATATTTTAATTGAAAATGCAACAGAAAATCAATTATCTAAATATGTTATTTTTATGAAAATGAAAACACAACAGAATCCTAAGCAGCTAAACACTAGTACAAACCTCCCTCTCATATGTTTATTTAAAATTCCACAAAATGTATTTACCAAAGAAAAAGGAAAAAGGTGGTTGTTCAATGAAGAAGAAGATACACTGCGCGGCTCAAGTAGGCAGACCGGCTACAGAAGAATTTGATAGCCAATTGGGAAACAGCCTGAGACACCAGTTTCCAAGTGACTGGCCTGGTCCAGGTTTGGTGAATCTAGCGGTTCACGACCTGCCTCATCAGTCATCTAATATTGAATTCTGGTATGTGAACGGTCATTTCGAGGTTACCGATGGTCACAAGCTATCGGTTTTCGCAGCGTTCTTTCGCAAAACTCACGACAGGTATAAAACTACAGAAAACGGTGATTATGCTCATTCAGTTATGTGGGCGCTCAGCGATGCGACCGACAAAGTCTATTATGAAGATTCCCAATTAGATAAGCGCGCGCCGGAGAGTTGGCTTAGGCGAATCCAGGATGGACGCTCGAAGGATCCACGCCTGCGAGCACTCGCGGAGATTCTCGAAAAAGGCCGGGT
>JBAZLE010000092.1:0-8237 GCA_041650455.1 Thermoplasmatota archaeon
CGGATGCATCAGGAGCTTCACCAAAAATACTATTATCATTATATCCACCAAGAGAATTAACGTGTAATGTTACGTCCCAGACAATGCTTTTCGTTTGATGGTCGGTTGCAGTAAGGATCGGCGAATTTGGGGATTGCGCTGCACTAACAGATGTAATCAAAAAAATAAGAATTATTAAAAAAGTGAAGATTTTATTATGAGACGCATCATATAAAAAATTGCAATATTTAAACCATGTACTATTTTTCGACAAACCTTTCGCCCCCTTTTTGATTGCTTTACATAGCTATTATAGATATGACCTCCTATAATAAAAATGTTTCGTTACATATATAATAAAAGAACAATCGTAAAACGAGTAAATAATGGAAGATATAGTATTAAAAATCTCTCACTCAAATAAATAAATGTTTCTAAAAAAAATCACATGTCACTTTGTATAAAAAATTAAAATACTCACATGATTTTTCCTTAAAGTCAATAGAAAAAGGACTCTTATATTTAATCAAGAACTTTATATAGAAAACATCAGTTGAGGCACAAAAGGAAGAGAACATGGACACGTTCGAAGTGATTATTAGTAGAAGAAGTATAAGAAAATACAAAAAACAGATTATTCCAGAGGAATTACTACAGAAACTCCTCCGTGCTGCCTTTAGTGCCCCATCCGCCGGTAATCAACAACCCTGGCATTTTGTCATCCTTGATGATCGCAAGCTCCTCAACATTATCCACACCTTTCATCCGAGTGCACGAATACTTATTGAAGCGGACAAAGCAGTTCTGGTCTGTGGCGATCTGCATTTAGAAAAATTCAAGGGATACTGGATGATTGATTGTGCAGCGGCGACACAAAACATCCTGCTTGCTGCTCATAGCCTCGGGCTGGGTGCGTGCTGGCTTGGCTTGTACCCCCGGGAAGGTCGTGTCGCGGGTATGCGGAAGTTACTGCAACTTCCAACGCACATCATCCCCTTTGCATTAGTGTCCCTTGGATTCCCTGCAGAGATAAAACCTAGAGAAGATCGTTACAGCATATCACGAATTCATCGAAATAAATGGTAATAAACTTAAACAGTATCAATTTCTTAATAGGATCAGTGTATTCTGCATTTTAGTGCACAACCACATTGGAATATTGCAGAAAATATTCTACCTCCAGCAGCTATCGTTTGAAATTATGATTACAAGAACAAAAGGGAAATCTTGATGTGGATCTAATGGAGTATATGAAAGAATAATGATAATTATTTATTCAAAAGCAAAAAGAGATGCTTGATTAGGGGATCCCCCAAGGCAATCCCAATATGAGTGCTATCAGGAGAAAGATGATAGTAAATGGAGGATACCTCCATTTGAACACATCGATTTCAGCACTTGCATTGTTATCAGCGTTGTCATAGGCAATCACCTTTATCGTATGTTCTCCAGAGAGGAACTCATTCCAATAATAGGTATATGGTTCGGAGAAATCATCACCTTTAAATTGTCCATCAATGTAAAATTCAACTCGATTGACACCAGATTCATTGTCTGTTGCTGTTACCTCGATGTTAATCATTCGAATGATAAGGGGAAATTCATATAAAGCGATCGCTTTATCAAAGAAATATATTGCATTCATAGGTTTAATGATTTGGACTATCGGAGGGGTGGTATCATCTGCTTCAATATTACTTGCAGATACTATCTTGTTGCTGGTCATGGTGATTGGTAAAAAAGAGACTGAAATAAACAATAACGAAATGAAAAACACTATTATTTTATTACAGTTGTTATTATTCATAATTTTTTTCCTCCATCTCGAATTTAACAAATAAATAATATAATGTTGCATTTCTAAAGGAATTAATTATTTAAATAATTTACTCTTGCTATAAATCTCGATATTTTTCATCACTTTGATTATCGTTATGTAGGAGGTCTCAACTACATACTAATCTATTTTACTATGGCAGTTCGGTTCACGTGAATCTCTGAGGATACAAAACTTATTACTAAAAAAAAGTCTTTCGTCCGGCCGCGTCCCTGCGGTAGACGCCGAAGTCTTGTATTTTTTTCAGAGCCTTTCCATCGAATATCGGCCCGTCGACGCAGACGCGTACGCCTTTGCCCACACAGCATTGCCCGCAGATGCCGATCGCGCATTTCATATACCGTTCTAGCGAGGCTTGGAATGGGATATTGTAACTAAACTTCAGAAGCGCGTGCATCATCGGTTCCGGCCCGCAGGTGTAGACCGCGTCGAAGGTCTCTTTTTTGAGGAGTTCTTTTGCGAGATCGGAGGCGAATCCTTTGAACCCGTACGATCCGTCATCGGTCGAAACTAGGACGGTCGCCCCGGTTCGCTGGAGGCGTTTTTCGAAGAACAGCTGGTTTTTTGTTGTCACCCCCAGCAGGACGGTGACCTTCCGGTTTTTCTTGCGTGCCTGTTCGACCGCGGGGGCAAGCATCGCGATACCGGTCCCACCGCCAACAAATAGCAGCCGTTTCCCGGTGATCGTGAACCCGTTCCCGTAGGGGCCTCGTATCCCAAGTTGATCACCGGGTTGTAATTCAGAGAGCGCCTGGGTTGCGTCTCCGATGGTGCGAAACGTGATTGCTTTGATGGTGGGGGCGATGGCTGAGACGCTCATCGGGATTTCATCCACACCAGGGATCCAGACCATGAAGAACTGACCTGGTTTCATCTCCCCGGGGTACCGGAAGCTGATGGTGGTCACGTCCGCTGCTTCTTGTCTGCGTGTTCGGATCGTGGTGATGATGGGTTGGTTCAGCGGCATGCTGCTCGTATCACCTCGCTGAGTTTTGTGTACCCGTGATGGTGCATCCAGTGTTTGATTTCGTCGCAGATGAAACGGAAGACCTCAGGCCCGCGGTAGTAGACGGCCGAGCCGATCTGCACCGCAGAGGCACCCGCCATGAGGTATTCGATGGCGTCTTCTCCGGTGGTGATCCCGCCGACGCCGATGATGGGGAGGTGCGTGTGGGTAGCGATGTCATAGACGCAGCGGACGCCAATGGGTTTGATGGCTTTACCAGAATACCCGCCGGTCTTGTTAGCGAGCACCGGGGTTGCGGTCTCCAGGTTGATTTTCATGGCTTTGACGGTGTTGATGGCGACGATCGCATCCGCATGCGCGGTTTGGACAGCTTGAACAATCTCTATGAGGTTCATGAGGTTTGGTGAGACTTTGACAAAGACCGGGAGGGGGACCTGCTGTTTAATCGATTGGATTATCTCGGAGAGCAAGGCTGCATCGCAGCCGACTTCCAACCCGTAATGTTTGGCATGGGGGCAGCTGACGTTCAGCTCCAGGGCGTGGACGCCGAACTGATGCATCTTCTGAGCGAGAGTGACGAACTCTGCTGCATCCGCGGCATAGATACTGCCGATGATCGGGACGGTGCTGGCTCGGAGGTGGTGGAGTTCTTCGCCGTAGAGGTCGATGCCTGGGTTGGGGAGGCCCATAGCGTTTAAGAGGCCGTGTTCCAGTTCCACGATAGTGGGGTTCGCGTACCCGTCTCGTGGTGAAAGGCCGATGGATTTGGTGACGATCGCGCCAGCGCCGCTGTGGATCATCCGCTGCATGCTTCCTGCATCTTCATCCATGACGCCGGAGGCAAGCATGGTTGGGTTTTTAAGTCGAAGCGTGCCGATTGTCGTGTTGATCTGAACCATGAGACCACCACAGGGTGAAGGGCTCTGGTGTATAAAGTCATTTTCACCTTGGGGGGATGAAGGAAGACCACCGACAAAGTTGTTAACAATCGTTAATTATATAAACTGACAAGATATATCATTCATATATGCACCGGACCCCCTGCGAATACATGATCTGGAATGGGATTCCTGCCATACGAAAAGAGCTGGCGGAAGCACTGATCAAACAATTCGGACTGAGCCAACGGGAAGCTGCAGAAAAACTCGGTGTCACCCCTGCCGCTATCTGCCAATACCACGCGCATAAAAGGGGGAAAGATATTTTTGATGAAACCATCATCCAGGAGATCACCATCTCCGCGCAACGCATCATGAAAAACGACGGCACCGACGTGATCATTGAAACCTGCCGTATCTGCCGTCTTGTGCAAAAACACAAACAGACCCGGCCGCTCTCCACTGCGTCGCAGACGCAGGGACCCTAAAAAAATTTCTTTGGACCTTCATCCTTGTTTCTCTCACCGGTGGTATGAACCAGGATGTAACAATCATGATTTTTTTGCACCCGCTCGAACACCAAGGTCACCGTCCCGCCCGTGCGAATGAGGACATTGTTTCCGGCTCCTTCGATCACCCAATGGCCATCGATGAAGGTGCCTGCTCGGAACTTGGAGGTTTCCAGGGGCAGCCAGATGATATGTTTGCTTCCCCCCTGCACCCGGTACACGATGACGGCCCCGTCGTTGAGGAGGTCTGAGGTGAACCGGCCGGTGTTCAACGGGTCTGGATCACCCCCGAACGAGAGATACACCAGGGTGTCCGGCAAGCTGAAGGTCTGGACTCGTTTTGTTCCTTCCGCGGCATGCGCATCATCCACATCTCGGCATGCGCCGCTCTGCGCCAGCGTGGAAAGCGAGGATTCTAACCGGCGGCATTGCGATTCAATCGTCTGCTCAGCCAACACTGTTCGCAGGGTCGTTGACGCAGCCGCGAACACTACGATGACCGCGGCGACGATCGCCAGGCTCATGATGAGGCGGACGGGGAGCTGGTCGACCGCGTCTGTGGCTCTTGGCTTCATGATCCCCCGTTATCCCTCCGCTTGCTTGGACGGGGTAGGGGTGATGACCGGTTCTGCTCCCCCATGCCAGCTGACACGAGGACGGAGTTGTACGATATGCACCGCCTCTGAGGTATCATCGACCAGCAACGCGACTCCTTTCTCAGATCCGATCTTCTGAAGGGACTCTTGGACGGTCCCATGCATGTACACCGGGCGAATCCGACTGAGCGCCTCAATGTCCTCCTGCGCGGTCAACCGATGACACAGGAACAGGTCACAATGCGACAGCACTTCTGGGTCGACAGCGCAGGGTCGCTGGGTTGCTAAGAGAAGCGACAGACCAGGCTGCCTGCCTTGCCGCATCCACTCCTCAAGCAAGACCCCCTTGCTGAGCGTCTTGGTTTCCGCAGGCAGGAAGAGCTGTGCTTCATCCACTACGAGCCATACCAGAGGGATGCCTGTTCCGTGGACCGTAAAGCCCATGGCGTTCTGCTCCGCGATCTTCCGTGACGCGACGCGTGCTTCAAAAATTTTTTCACTTAAGACTGCGACGACCGCGTCCTTCAGCAATATACTGGGAAGCACACTGAGATCAAGAATGGTGACGGTGCCGGGTTGAACAATCTCTGTAATCGACAGACCATCGGCGTCAAACACACCCCAGGCGTCCGCCATCGTAAAAAAGTTCTGCACCGCTCGTTTGACGACCTCTGACGTCTGCACCTGCTCTTGGAGATACGACAGCACGTCAGGTATGGAAAAATGATGCCCGGATGATTGGAGGGCAAGGATCGTCTGTGTTATCGCCACCCCCACCGGATCGGTGACCTTCACCTCGAACAGCTGACACCATTGCTGTGGGGAAAGCTCCGCCAGACAAAGAGAAAACGTCTCAACAGCAACATGTTTTTTCGCGTAGTTCTTTATCCCCTGGGCAGGCACGAGCAGACGAAGAGAAAACCCGCGTGGTGTTCGTCCCCAGCGGTGGATCCTGTCCACCTGCTCGGTGCTGGGGAACTGGGTGGACCAGAAGATCCCTAAGGTATCCAGCACAACGACCGCGAGATGCTGCCGGATCGCTGTCTCAAGCGCTGCGAACTCCTCAAGAAACACGCCAATCGAATACGATTTCCCGTACCCGCGTTTCCCGCAGATGAGGACCATATGCGGCCGGAGCACATCAAGATACACCGGGGCGCCAAGCGACCCGTCAAGGGCATAGTAGCGACCGATGTTGAGGACCCCCCCACCAGTCTTTTCCCTCCGGCCTACCACGTACTGTTTCTCAGAGAGAACCGACGACCTCCCTGTATGAGATCCTTTCATGAATAACCTCCCGACTTTTTACTTTTCTAAAAGCGAAAATATATATCCAACTAAATATTATATACTTTTTGCCGGAAGCATGATTTTCAACACACCGCTTCCCAGCAAAACATAACACCATCACCATCGAATCGTATCAAACGTCTGGGGGAAGAATCAATGGATGAAACAATCTGTCCGTACGACATAAAAAGAAAAACTGAAAGCACGACCGTCACCGTCCACTGCCGCGTCTGCACCATGGGGAACTCCACGTTTTCTGATGAACAATGTAGGCGTCGCATCATTGGCATCCTGCAAAAAGAACATGGGATCGACCGTCTTATTCTGAACCATGCGATCGTGAAGGTCTACGCAGGGGAGGAACTCCGCTTGTTACAGCAGATGGCACGGTTCGCGGAAACCGTTCAATCCTACAGCCACCTCCAGGTAACGCCAAAAGGGTTACCTGCCTGTATAGCCTGCACCGAACAACGCCAACGGGAGCTGCGTTCGTACCTTGAGAACGTCCCTCGAAATCCCATCGAAGTGTTCTGTCAACTCACGGAACGCGTACGACAATACCCCCCCACAGAACCGTCCTGTGTGGAATGCGAAGAATTCTACCGAAGCTTGCTTGTTCAAATGAGCAACCATGAGGAGCTGGCACGGCGGTTCAGCGGCAAAGACTGCAGCAGTGAAACCTGGTATACGACCCGCCTGCAACCCTACGTGCGACCCGGGTTCATCGACTCCTACATCCACCTCGAGCCCCCTGTCGACGCGGTGTTCCTTGAGTCGTACGAAATCCCTCGAAAAGCAGGCCGGGCGTTACAAGTGTCGCTATACCTGCTTCAATCGCGACCAGAAAAACTCTACTTCGTCGTCCCCCCAGAATACGAGCTGCCTCGGGAAGAATTCTATCTACTCGAAGACGTCCGCAGGCATCTCTCACGACACCGACCCAAAGACATAGCGTTTATGGACACAGAAACCGCAGAAGAATACTTCCAGCACCTCAGTGCACAGATCATCGCCTCCCTTGTTGAGAAACGACAGCCCAGTCTTGATGCCGACAGAATCGAATACCTCGCTGACCTCTTCGCCCGCTATAGCGCTGGTTTTGGTATCCTGGAAGACCTCCTCCACGACTCGCACATCCAGGATATTTACGTCAACGCACCAGTGACCAACAACCCCCTGCATTTAGTCCTCGACGGAGAAGAATACACCTCAAACATCTACTTCTCAGATAACGACATCGATGCACTCGCCTCCCGCTTCCGCACGCTGAGCGGACGAGCGTTTTCTGAGGCATCCCCGGTCTTAGACATGGACCTGGGGCAGTACCGAACTCGGGTCACCGCCATATCAAACCCGTTGACCCCACGGGGGATCGCATTTGCGTTCCGCAGACATCGGTCGAAACCCTGGACGCTGGCGCATTTCATCGCAAACAACATGCTTTCCGCTGCCGCCGCAGGATTCCTCAGCTTCCTCATCGATGGACAAGCGTCTCTGCTGATCGCTGGAAGTCGCGGTTCAGGGAAAACCTCCCTGCTCAGCGCCTGTGTCTTTGAGATCCCACCACGGTTCCGCATTCTCAGTATCGAGGACACCCCGGAACTCCCCATCGATGATTTCCAGCAGTCGGGGTACAAGATGCAGTCCTTGATCACAAAATCCATCGGCACCAGTGCACTGTCCCTGGAGCTCGACCCGACCGATGCGCTGCGCACCGCGCTCCGACTGGGAGAATCCGTGCTTCTGCTCGGGGAGGTGCGCGGGGTGGAAGCAAAAGTCTTGTTTGAAGCGATGCGGGTGGGGGCCGCGGGAAACCTGATTATGGGGACGATCCATGGGTCGACCACGAGAGACGTGTACGAACGGATCGTCTACGACATCGGAGTACCAGCTCCATCGTTCAAAGCAGTCGACGCGGTCGTCATCGCCGCACCAATCAGATGCGAAGGTGGCATCGAGCGGAAACGACGGGTCGTCCAAATATCAGAAATCACGAAACAAGGATGGAGCACCACCCCAGACCCTGAAAAGATATTCCAGGACGTCATGCTCTATGACACGGCTACCGATGCGTTGTGTACGACCGACCTGCTGGACATGGGGCAATCCCAGGTACTTCAAGCGATTGCGAAGAAATGGGGGATCACCGTAGAAAAAGCACTGGAAAACATCCGGTTACGA
>JBAZLE010000093.1:0-8230 GCA_041650455.1 Thermoplasmatota archaeon
TCTCTTCGTGTACCTATCCTGCAGAACAAGGATTGGTTGTTCGAACAAACTCGAAGAGGGTGGTTACTGCTCGTAAGATGCTTGTTGAGTTGTTGGTAGCCATGTGCCCCTCCTCCAAAACCGTGCAAGATCTCGCGTCTGCTATGGAGGTCACCAAAGTACGATTTAAAGTGGATCGTATGAACGATTGTATCCTCTGTGGGCTTTGCGTGCGGATGTGCGAGGAGCAGATGATGGCGAAAGCAATCGGGTTTGTGAACCGCGGGAAGAACCGAAAAATCACTACGCCTTTTGATATGAAATCAGATGTCTGTCGCACCTGTGGTGGTTGTATGTATATTTGTCCTGCATGTGAGTTGCGTTGTCAAGGACCTGACGCAGACACCGATCTTTGCAATGCGTGTTTGAATGTTCAACCAGTCTGTTTAAAGGAAGAGGATGATAAAATGTGCTTCCTTGAAACCTGTGGATGGTGTTATGAGGAACTAGGAAGAAAGAAAAAGAAAATGGAGAAGAAATAGATGTTTGGAGGGAAAAGAGTATGTCATTAACAAAAATAAATGCATCTGCCGCAACACTCAGCAAAAACAGAACCGAAGGAGCGATTAACGCGCTTAGTGGAATGTGTACGACCTGTGTCGATGGCTGCATCGGCATGTGTGAAATCGGCAAATCCGCCTATCGTGGTCATGAAGTGATCTATCCACAACCCTTTGGGATTATCACCTCAGCTTGTGAGAAGAACTACCCTGTTGACTTGTCTCACTTCACGATCCTTGGTGGGGTGGTCGGTGCCTGGGGCATCGAGACCAATAGCGACCGCGCGATTTTTTCTAATGTGAATCTAGAAAGAACCATCTGTAAGGAAAATCCATTCAAGGTCAAGATGCCAATGATTATCCCTGGTCTAGGATCAACCGCAATTGCGAAAAATAACTGGGAAGGTCTTGCGGTTGGTGCGGCAGTCACAGGTATTCCGTTGACCATTGGGGAGAATGTCTGTGGTATGGACCCTGACGCGGAGTTTGTGAAAGGGAAAATCAAGCACTCCCCTGACCTTGAATGGCGGGTTAATTTGTATAAGAAATGGCAGCAGAAGGGGTATGGTGCCATTGTCGTCCAAGCGAACGTCGAGGATACGGGTCTTGGTGTCCATGAGTACGCAATTTCAGATCTCGATGTCGATGCCGTGGAACTGAAATGGGGTCAGGGGGCGAAAAACATCGGTGGTGAAGTAAAGATTAAGGAGCTCAAGCGAGCGCAGGAATTAAAGAAACGAGGCTATATCGTGTTGCCCGATCCTACAGATTCCAGTATCATCGCTGCCTTTGAAAAGGGAAGCTTCCGGGAGTTCGAGCGACATTCACGTGTCGGTATGGTTTCTGAGGCGGGATTTATCAAACGAGTCAAGGAACTCCGTAACTGTGGTGCGAAACGTGTTTTCCTAAAGACTGGTGCGTACCGGCCGGTGGCTCTTGCCCAGGCGGTAAAATTCGCGTCAAAAGCAAAAATAGATCTATTGACTGTCGACGGCGCAGGCGGTGGTACCGGCATGAGCCCCTGGCGGATGATGAATGAATGGGGAGTCCCACCCGTTGAACTTCACTCGATGCTGTATCGCTACGTGGATAAACTAGCGAAGAACGGGGAGTATGTGCCTGATATCGCGATTGCAGGTGGCTTTACCTTCGAAGATCAAATACTAAAAGGTCTTGCTCTTGGAGCCCCCTATTTCAAACTAGTTGGGATGGCCCGTGGACCTCTTGCTGCTGCGATGGTGGGAAAAACCATAGGGAAGAAAATCAACGAATCCATGGTCCCAGTCTATATCGAGCGTTTCGGCAACACCCCTGAAGAAATCTTTGTGACCGCACCAAACCTTAAGAGAAAATATGGAAAAGACTTCGATAAGTTGCCTACCGGTGCGATTGGTCTGTACACCTACATGGAGCGCCTGCATCAAGGATTACGACAAATCATGGCAGGATGCCGAAAATTCAGTTTGGAATACATCTCCCGGGACGATATCGCTGCTCTTACCAAAGAAGCAGCTGACATCAGCGGGCTTCCTTACATTACTGAAGTTGATGAAAAGGAAGTCGCAAAAATACTTGGCGCATAGACGCCCCTTTTCTTTCTTTTCTTTTTTTTCTTACGAGCTTACCCCTTCTTCAGACCATGACCGGTTAATGGGATAACAACGGTTTTTTCATTACTAATATGAGATTTTTTGAAGCCTGCGATCGCGACCGCTGATGTTGGCTCAATGTAATACCCTTTCCTAAGAGTATAGCGCCACGCATCAAGAATCTCGTTTTCTTTTACGGTGATAAGAGCACCTTTTGTTTCTTTTATTGCAGAAAGAATATCGTTTCCTCGAACTGGATTTTTTATAGCAATCCCTTCCGCAATCGTCGACTTTGTTTTTTTATGGGAATCGCGTTCACCATGGTTTTTCCAGACCGATGCTAAGGGTGCGCAGTTCTCTGCTTGAACCCCGATAATCTTCGGAAGTGTGATGATAATGCTCTCCCGTTGTAGTTCTTTTAACCCAATAAAAGCGCCATAGAGAAGTGTTCCATTGCCTACGGGGGCCATAAGGATATCAGGTATGTTCCATCCGATCTGTTCTGCTATTTCAAAGACAATCGTTTTGGTTCCATGGAAAAAATAAGGATTCCACGTGTGACTTGCGTAATACGTTGTTTCTGCTTGTTTCAATGCTGCGTTGGCTGTATCCTCGCGGTTCCCCTGAAGTGTATGAAGATGGGCTCCGTACTGTTGGATTTGTAAAAGTTTTCCAGGGGATGTTTTTTTTGGTACGTAGATGTGGCAATCGATGTTTGCTTTCGCGCAGTACGCGGCGATGGCAGCACCCGCATTGCCTGAAGAGTCCTCAACGGCTTTTTTAATTCCTAACTCTTTCATTTTGCTGACCAGTACGGTTGCGCCGCGGTCTTTATATGAGCCACTTGGAAACAGATGGTCCTGTTTTATTAGCACTTTTTTGCCAAAAAAATGTTCCTCCACGAGAGGGGTACATCCCTCGTCAAAAGAGATGATGTGTTCATCCTGTTCTATGGGGAGTGCTTCACGATACCGCCAGAGGGTCGGTTTTCTCTTTTGTATTTTGTTAAGTGGAAATCGAGCATGAAACTCGACTGTTAACAATCCGCCGCATGGGCACTTCCATAACGGAACAGATGACGGATATTCAGTCTGACATAATTGACAACGTAAAGTACTTTTCATTCAGGTATTGATTTTCTCAGCACTATGTAAATGTATTGTCTCCTTCGAAGTCGCCAGGTAGGGAATCCGAAGTGTTTCTGTTCTTAGAGGGCAATGCTGTTCAGAATTTTATGAAGAACAGCAGTATCGTACCCGTCTGTGTTTTGCTTGTTGCACTGTAGGGGTAGGAGGCGGTCACTTTGACAACAACCGTTCCAAGTCCAAGGACCAAACCGGTGCTGATAGGCTGTTCACCGTTCGCTGGGATGCTTGCGAGGGTTCCATTTGCTTTTTTACCGATAAACGCCCCACCCATCAGGGTGATCGCCCATTTCACATTTTCAATATCGATAACTCCTGTGTTTTTGACCGCGGCTTTGACCTTGAACAGTCCTCCTTCGATAAGACCAATTTCAAGTTGAGGAGCGATGATGGTGATGGACAGAGGAACTGACCACCCACTCTCACTTCCTAGGAGATTTTTCGCTTTCGCTCTGATGAGAAATGTACCGGTGAGGTTCCAGCTATGGGAGCGGGTAACACCAGATCCTGAAGGAGAGGGTCCAAACCAATCTTCGTAGGTTCCGTCTCCCCAGTCTATATAGTAATAAACGTCTGAATACCCTGGATCGGTTGTCACAAACGTAAACTCAATCTCTCTTCCAATGTCCCCTTCTGACGATCCATTTATTACTGGTGGGTATGGTGCGGATAGGACAGGACTTACTACTAGGGAATAGTCTGCATCCACCTCTGGGGTTTCCACATGGGAGTCTTGGATGAGCTCATCAGCAGACACCTCAATGGTCCAGGCTCCCATTTCAGGGTTTTGAACAAAGACGCATTCCACGGTGTCCTTTGTGTCCGCGGCACCATCAGGTTGTGACCAGACCGCGGTTTTCAGACCGTTGTTTCCCCAGTATACGACATTCGAAGGGGATGTCACCTTCAACGTTAGATCGTTTATACGATGTTGTGATTGAACCGCTGGGTTTCCCGCGGGATCTGCATACGTCATCGTCACCTTTAGATAGGGAGCATCCGCTGATACAGCAACTGTATGGGTGGAGACGTCAAAGGGAGCAAGGATGTCTTCTTCATCGATGATATAGAAATTCTCTCGTAAATCGTATAAGTTTTTCAACGAGGGCATACCCCATCCTTGATGCATCCGTGTCTTGTCTTCTGTGGTTCCGTTGAACGGGTATTGATCTGCGGTGTTAATCATCATGGCTTTGGCCGTCGTCATATGCGGGCGATTCTCGAAGACGGTGCCACCTGGCGTCACCTCGTTACCGAAAATTCCATCAGACCACATCTGGAAGAACAGACCGAAATGCCCGGCGACGATAGGTGTTGCACCGCTTGTCCCACCAAAACCAGAGGTGTAGGCGGTCGAACTGCCCGTGGTTGTCGTAAAAATCGCGTCATAGAAACTGCATAAATCTGGTTTGATTCTCCCGTCAGACGCAGGACCAGTACTTGCTCCATGATTCCACATGTCGTCCGCTTTGGTCAGGGTATCATAATGATAGACCCCGCCACCCGAGACGATGTTCTTTGCCCATGCCTGAGGCCGTGAATCTTGATTCCCCGCATTGCTCTGTGATTGACAGTGAACAACGTCAAAATCAAACAAGCTGTCGTCTGTGTCAGCAGAAATAGTGGTGTACTGTGTGGTTCGGGGGCTCCCGACACTTGCGGTCTCAAAAACGCAGTAATACGGGTCTTGTACTTGTTCACCGGTATGGGTGTATCGGCTTGTTCCTTCTAACCCTATGTAGTTATAATCTCCGACAATCCCCTGTCCGAATGGAAGCATTCCTCTGCCTTGTGGGTTCCCGGTTCCATCTGCAAAGCAGATACCGGATGTGGACGCACCATGAGAATCACTCCCTACGGTCCCATGAGGGATTAAGGGGTGGTGTTGGAAATCAACATGGGCAAGATTAAACCCTGCGTCAAAGACTTCTCCTCGGACACCGGAACCGTTGTACCCAGCGGCCGTTTCGATGTAGTTTGCACCACCGATCTCACGAGCATTATTCATATCGGATTCATAAGGGCCCCACCGATCGATAAAATTGATTTCATTCCATTGGACAACCTGGAGGAGCTGTTCTGGCGTCAGTGTTGCTTCGACAAGTACCTTTCCCGCATCAGAATTATCTATGATGCCGCCGATTCCTGTGATACGTTCCGAGACGATAGTTTTTTGCTCTGGAGTAAGTACTTGAATGTTATAGCGCTGCAGAGGATACGTTTGATGGGCGTTTTCTAAATGATCAATCATGAATTCCTCAAGTCGATAGCAAGGATGATAGGAACCAACCCACCGTACGTACGGTAGTGTTTCTACCTCGGTCCGCACTGCATCGGACATCTCGACAAGATACGCGTATTGTGCAATATAATGACGTACCACACCGCCAAGCGTGGTGATCGCATCTTTATACTGTTGAAGCGGTTGGGTTAAAAACTGAACGATGAATAATTGGGTGTTTTCACCCGCGGTCAACAGAGGATGAATGAGAGGTTCCCCCATCAATGGATCAAAAAACGCGTACCGCAGTCCAATTTCATACGATGGTTGCACTGTTCTTACAGTGGTTGTTCCTCCATCAAGACTGATTGAATAAAATGGTACACTTTCACCGGTTTCGATTGTTTCATCCCAGAGTTTCAACACAATCGCTGAATTCGGAACAACGATGCTTCGTTCATTCGTTATTTCCCGTTGTTTTCCGGTATCTGTCTTATCCTCGTTCGCGCCCCACACTGGTGAAACACAAAGGATACACACAATAAGGCCTATAATTATACTCTTGTTTCTTGTCTTCAATTTTAATCCCCCTTCATATTATTTTTCTTACTAATATTATATAAGTAATTAATACGAATCCTCTAATTAAATCTTCCTACACGAGCCTGTCGATATTTTTTTTAAATCATATTAACCTTTTATTGGGAAAAAACATAATTTTTTCTAGGATTTCCAAAGGTAGATAAGCTATTAATATACTATCTTTTATACAGACTGAGTGACAGAAATGATGTATTTTTGTCCCTGAAGCGACCATCTGGCCGGTGAGGAGCATGATGAGTGCATATTCGATGAAATCATTCAATAAGGAATCTGTATTAGCAATGGTGCGGGAAAACAATGTCCTTTTTGTTCGTTTACAATTTATTGACATTCTTGGAATGCCAAAGAATATCGTTATTCCTGTCAACGGGCTTGAATCTGCTTTAGATGAGGGGGTTCCGTTCGATGCGTCGTCCATTGCTGGATATGCGACAATCGAGGAATCAGATAAAATCGCAAAGCCGGATCCTGCAAGTTTTGTGATTCTCCCCGAAAGTGTCGAACAGAGAAAAACCGCGAAACTGAATTGTGATATTTATGAACCGAGTGGGAAACGATTCGAGGGTGATGTGAAATACGTTTTAGAACGAATAGTGGAAAAAGCAGCAAAACTCGGATACGTCTATAACACGGGTCCTGAATGTGAGTTTTTTCTGTTTAAAAAAAACGGGGAGAACTCCACGATTATCCCCAACGATACTGCAGGGTATTTTGATCTGTCGCATCGCGATCTTGCCGAAGGCGTCCGGGCAGATATTTCTTTGGCGTTAGACGCGGTTGGTATCAAGCCGTATACCGCGCATCATGAATGTGCGGATGGCCAGCATGAAATCAACTTTCAGTACGCGGACGCGATCACGACTGCTGATCGGGTGATTACCCTGAAATATATCACAAAGGTCATTGCGACAAACCATAACCTCCATGCGTCTTTTATGCCCAAACCCTTATTTGGGCAATGCGGTTCTGGGATGCATACCCACCTGTCGCTTTTTACCTTGGATGGGTCGAATGCCTTTTACGATTCGACAGATAGGAATCAGTTAAGCCCGGTGGGATACCAATTTATTGCAGGTCTGTTGAAATATATCCGAGAACTCTCTGGCGTCCTGAACCCGACCGTGAATTCCTATAAACGCTTGGTTCCGGGGTATGAGGCACCAACGTATATCGCCTGGGCGAACCGGAATAGGAGTGCGTTGATCCGCATTCCTTCGAAACGAGGAAAAAGTACACGCTGTGAACTTCGAAACCCGGATGTTTCCTGTAATCCGTATCTTGCGTTCGCGGTCATGCTTGCCGCTGGGCTCAAAGGGATTGAGGAGCGACTGGAAGCCCCTGCACCGGTTGAAAAGAACATCTACGCGCTTTCAGAGGAAGAACGTCAAAAAAACGGTATTGAGCAACTCCCGGAAAGCCTGGGCCATGCAGTGGCGATGATGAGCAAAAGTGCTTTGGTAAGAGAAACCCTTGGGGACCATATCTTTGAGAATCTCATCCATGTGAAGCGAAAGGAATGGGACGTGTATCGTTTACAAGTCACGAAATGGGAATTGGACAGTTATCTTCCCGTGCTATGAAGTAAAGCTTGTCTCACTACTAAATAATTTTTTTTTCTTTCTTATGTTAAAGAAATGTTATTAATTCACAAACGTATTCAGGGTTGACGAGGTTACACCCATGCCCTTTGAAATGCAGATTGTCAGCAACACGCCACTGACTGGTGAAGAGGATTTCGATACCGCTGCGAAGATGTTCTTTGAGCAGATCGGGTATCTCTCCAAAGGGTCTGACCCCCAGATTCCGTATAAAATATTTGCGGATTTTTTCCTGAAACATCCCACCAAAGCATGGTTTGTTGATGATATCGCAGCCACCTTGAAGACATCACGGCCCACCGTGTATCGACACTTGAACAAACTGAAAGGGTTCGATATACTCGAAGAAGTCTCTATCTTCGATGAGATTACCAAACAACAGAAGAAGGCCTATCGATTGCGATACGGGAATTTTGAAAAAGCATGGAATTTCGTTGAAGCGCATATTAAAGTAGCGGTTGAGAATTACGGAAAGACGGTCGAGCATCTTCAAGGGCTCATTGAAGAAACAAAAAGGAAGTGAACACATGGATCG
>JBAZLE010000094.1:0-8181 GCA_041650455.1 Thermoplasmatota archaeon
GTACATTTCCTTTGCGCTTCCTTTTTTCTCTTATTCCAATATTTTAATATGCACGCTGTCATCAATGTCGATTACTGCTCCCTCCGTTCGTTTCCCCATGCTGCAGTTCACGACCGTGGTCTGCCCGATACTGGTCATTCCCGGGTCCTCATGGATATGGGCGCAGAGAACCAACCGAGGCATATACGCTTCAATGAGACTGCGTAACTCCTTGCTTCCCCCATGGGTTCCCAGGAAGATTTTATCCTGGAGTTTGAAGGGCGGGTAATGCGTCACCAACACACTATTTTTTTTCAGGAGTGTTTTCAAGGGTTTCTCGTTGGTCCCATCATCGATTAACAGATCAGGAAGATGAGAGGGGATCTCCCGTCCAATGCCAATGAACGGTACTCCCTGGATGATTATCTGACGTCGATGCAGATTTGTTGCGGTGCTTACCGCTATCCCCTGGTCGACGTCGAACGTGTCGATATTCCCTGGGACTGCGAGTGTCTGAACGGAGAGCTGGTTGAGGAGAGTCGTCGCAAGTTCCCCTGGTCCGAACTGGGTGATATCCCCACTGATGACCACCAGGTCCGGATGGTGTGCGGTGATGTTCTTTAACACCAGGTTCAGTCGATATTGTGCTCCATGCAGATCAGCCACTGCAAGTATCCTCATAGGACCTGGAATGAGCCTGTTGATTAAAAAATATTGTCTCTGATGGGGGATGTTGAGAAAAAAAGAAGAGAGAAAGTTATCGGCTGGCTTGTTTTTGATCGTAGGGGTCAGCCATGGTTTCTTCTAGGAATATTTCTGAGAATTTTTCAGTAAATTCTCTGCTGAGTTTCATGGGTTCGTCCCTTCCTCTCCTTCTCCTTCGTAAGAGAAATAGACGGTTTGTATAAATAATTTACTTTCAGCTCCTCTGCTTCGTACCTCTTTGCAGTATCGCAGTGCGCAAGAAAGATATTAATACCACCTTCTTTGATAAAGGGGAGACATTCCTCTGAGAATGGATCAAAGAGGCAGTATGACAAAAGAAGAAGAAATCACCAGGAACCTTACCTTGATTGAGTATTATAAACAGCAGCTGGAGTCCATTGAGATGCAGCTTCAGTACCTCCAGTCGACGCTCATGGAGTATCAGCGGGCGAAAATGACGGTGGAGCACCTCAGTGCCGTTAATGACAACTCCGACATCCTCCTACCTATCGGTGCAGGGACCTTTGTGAACGCTTCTCTGAAGAATGCATCCAACGTCTTGATTGGTGTTGGTGCGGGGATTGTCATTGAAAAAACGGTTGATGAGGCGCTGGGGAAACTGGATGAACGGATGCAACGAATCCAGGAAAACCTTGAAAAGATGGCGTCCCTCGGGCAGAAGATCCAATCTGATGCGGAAGACCTCTCGCGTAAGACGCAGCAGATGATGGAAGAAACACAACGATAAAGCAAATGTTGTTGGGGTATACATGTTTGATTTTCTCAAAAAGAAATTAAAACTCTTCGAAAAGAATATCGAGGCGGAGATCGAATCCGAGCTGAAAAAAGAAGAGAAAAAGGAACAAAAACTTCAAGAAGAGTCTCAGAAACCACCTGCTCAGACTCCATCTCCTGAAACACCGGTTGAAGCGCCAAAGAAAGCTCCGGTGACGCTACAAGAGACAGAGCCGGTGGTGACGCGGAAACGTGCCTTACGGAAGCAAAAACCGGTGAGTGAGGAAAAAAAACAACGGGAGAAACAGTTCGATAAGCAGATTGAGGAGAGCATCGAAAGCGAGTTGCAACGCGCCCTGCAGACCAGAAAGAGCATCGAGGAATCTGTCGGGGTGGAGAAGAAACCCACCTGGACGATCGATGAGAAGAAACTCGATGAGTTGCTCTGGGACCTGGAGATGGGATTGCTCGAAGCAGATGTTGCGTATTCGGTGATTGATTCGATTAAAAAAGATGTTAAACAAGAGATCCGGCGGGTCCCATTTGACAAAGGAAAAGCCGGGGACCTCGTCGAAACGGTTCTGAAGAACGCCATCGGGCATGTGCTGAAAGCAAATAACTTTGATTTCAACCGGTTCATCGATGAGCGGAAGAAACCGGTTGTCATGATGTTTGTCGGGGTGAATGGGACCGGGAAAACCCTTTCGATAGCAAAAATCGCACACCAGCTTCAAAAAGCGGGGAAGACCTGCGTGATGGCTGCGGGTGACACGTTTCGTGCTGGGGCGATTGAGCAGCTTACGATTCATGCGGATAACCTGGGAGTGAAAATTGTGAAGCACGGCCCAGGATCTGATCCTGCTGCGGTTGCGTATGATGCCATCGAACATGCGAAGGCGAAACATAAGGATGTGGTGCTGCTGGACACCGCTGGTCGGATGCAGACGAACTCGAACCTGATGGATGAGATGGCGAAGATCAAACGGGTCGCAAAACCGGACATGATCATCTTCGTCGGCGATGCGTTGTCCGGGAATGATGCGGTGGAGCAGGCGAAACGGTTCAACGAAGTCGTCGGCATCGATGGGGTTATCCTTACCAAAGTCGATGCGGATGCAAAAGGAGGAAGCTCCCTGTCGATCGCGTACACGATAGGCAAACCATTATTGTTCATCGGGGTCGGTCAGGGGTACGAAGACCAGATCGCGTTCAACCCTGAATGGATGGTGAAACATATCTTTGGGAATGAAGCTTAGACGAGTATCGTCGTCCCATCAAATGGTTGACCGGTGAGCGCTTTTTCAAGCTGGTCGAGTCGTTTTCCGTTTACAATAAACGTCGGTATCTTCGCGCGTTGGATGATTTCAAGGGCGGGTTCGTCCATGAAGATGTTCTTCCCTGCTGCTCCCCATTTCGTACCGTACTTGGCGATCAACTGGCTGATGGATACTTCCTTGAGTTGTTGTGCATCTTTGTGTTTGTTCGGGTCTTTGTCGTAGATCCCATCGACGTTTGTTGCGTTCACGAATCGGACTGCATGGGTTTTTTCCGCAAGCTCCGCACCGACCAGATCCGTGCTGTGTTTCGGGTCTGTTCCTCCCATGACAACAATCGGATAATCAAGGGTAAGCGCTTCATTGGTGGTATGAGGAATCTCCTTATTAGAAACCTCAAGTAGGCTGGTGATGACCCGTGCGTTCACCCGTGTGACATCAATCCCGATGAGATCTAAGGTGTCCTCATCAAACCCTACCGTTCGTCCCAGTTGGATGTACCGGCGCGCGATCTTTCCTCCACCAACGATGACGAACAGCTTATAGCCCTGGCTGACCTTTTTAAAAAGAGCGGTGAGTTTTTTCAGGAACAGCGCATCTGCCTCGTCAGAGAGAACCACGGATCCTCCGATGGATACCACAACAGTTTTCATCAGAGAGCGTATCGTTTCGATTTATTTAAACATACTAGAGAAAAGGGTGGATTATGCGACTTCGACACCGCTCTGGCTTTGCCCTTTCTTTGGGTCTGAGCCCAGTCGGACCTGCGGCAGCGGGATAGGTGGTGGTAAGCCCAGGTCTTTTGCAATCCCCACCGCTTCGGGGACGCAGGTGTGCATCACCGCGGTGTGGATGGTGCTGGCAGTCTGATCCGGTAGTTTCCTGGTGTCTAACCATTCCTTCGCCAGTTGTTTCGCATCAGGATCCTCACAGACAATGGTGCCATCTAGTTTAATCATGCCAATCGGTCCGTAGCTTGCGGTATATTGAAACTCGATGGTGAGGTGCTTTTCTGCGTTGTTCATCACCTGGGAAATCTGGCTGTTATGGTCAATACGAATCTGCCGAGGTTTATCGTCAGGCTCCACGTAGCGTCGTGCTTCTATTGCTTTGAGTTTGATTGCCTTAATCAACATAGCGTGCTCCAATAAACACACGCTCCCTTTTACGTCTTTCGTTTAGGACAAAACAATCTTTTGCGACGCGCTGACATCCAGTTTCATCGGAAGGTCAAGACGGGCGACAACCATCCATTCAACACGGGAGGACACGCCACTTAAGGTTTTTAATACATTTACTGCGGTTGCAACATTTCCTTGCAGTGCGGATTCCGCTTGAAGAATCGTCTCCGGTATCTTGAGTTCAAAAGGATAGAGGCCTTCCAGGTACTCTTGTTGTCCACCAAGAGGCATATGGAAATCATACACCGTAGAATATTGTGTTGATTTCTGATAGCTCCCTCCTCGATATGTTCCCTGCTGCTGTATTTTCTTGCCGATGAATCCCACATCCAATTTTTCCGCGTTCAGTGGCTTCTTCAACTGCAATTTTATGGTTCCTCTAATAATCTCTCCTGGTTTATAATTATATTTTTCCAATGTTAACACCATTTGTGGTGGTCCAAATAATCCCATGGCATCCCAACTCCTGTCAGCATCATAGTAATAGAACGATTGTAATAAGCTTTTCTTCCTACGACATACAGAGGGAACAAACTCTATTAAACACTTGGGTATAACGACATTTGACCACTATGAAAACCATGAAGGTCGCGATGTATTACAACAATAACGATGTGCGTATCGAGGAGATGCCGGTTCCCATGATTGGGCCGACTGAGCTTTTGGTGAAAGTGAAAGCCAGCGGCATCTGTGGCAGTGATGTCATGGAATGGTACCGCATCAAGAAGGCGCCAAAGGTGCTTGGCCATGAGATCACTGGTGATATCGTCGAAGTCGGCAAGAAGGTGAAGAAATACAACGTCGGTGACCGCGTGTTCGTCTCCCATCATGTTCCCTGCAATACCTGTCACTTTTGTCAGAATAATCAACACACCTTATGTCCTACCTTGCATTCGACAAATTTTTACCCGGGTGGGTTCGCAGAATATCTCCGGGTCCCAGAAATCAATGTTGACCGAGGGGTGTTTCTCCTCCCAACTGAAATGTCCTATGAGGAGGGCGTCTTTATCGAGCCACTCGCCTGTGTCGTACGGGGTTTGAAGACCGCTCGGATGAAACCAGGACACACCGTCCTTGTGATCGGGAGTGGTATTTCCGGGTTGCTTCAGATTAAACTTGCGAAAGCCTGGAACGCAGGAAAAATTCTTGCGACCGACATCGAGGAATATCGGTTGAGTGCGGCGAAGAAATATGGTGCTGACGTTGTCATTCATGCGAAAGACAATGTCCCTGAACAGGTAAAAAAACATAATGACGGTAGACTTGCTGACCTCGTGGTTCTCTGTACTGATGCCTTGCCTGCGGTGCAGCAAGCAGTAAAATCCGTAGAGAGCGGTGGCACTATTTTGTTCTTCGCGCCGACAGAACCCGGGGTTGATATCCCGTTCCCACTCTTCGAGCTGTGGAACAAGCAGGTCACCATGGTGTCGACCTATGCGGGAAGCCCAGGGGATATCGACGAAGCAATTGATCTGATTCATTCAAAGAAAGTCATCGTCGTCGATATGATCTCCCATACACTCCCTCTCTCAAAGGCAGCGGAAGGTTTTCAGCTCGTCGCCAAAGCACGGGATTCGATAAAGGTGATACTTGAGCCGTAACAAAAAGAAAATCTTTTTTCTTTCATCTTTAAATCAGTTCCTTTAAACTTTTTTTTAATCTGTGGAGATAGCTGTCAATAGAGCAGAGCCAATATAAAAAAATTCTTTCCCCTGCCATAATGTTATCTCAGGATCGCCTGTACCGAAACCAATTTTTATTCCAAAAAAACCCATTGCTGCAGGATTTTTTATAGAAACCTGGGAGATTTCAGGCCACCAAATTGAACCTTGTACGTTGATATCTCCAGACATGTTTCCCTGTATCCTCTTCATCCCAAATGAACCAATGGTAGTCATCCACCCTGATGCTGAGACATTACCAAAAAAAGTATGATACCCAAGATTTATCCTATTCATCACTGCGAGCGGATTATTCATACAGAGAAGGGAAAGGAAGATGAACATCCGCATTCGAAAAATTCTCATCACTACATTGTCGAATATTACTGGCATAAAAGAAACCAAAAGAGTCCCTATACTGTCAAAGGTAGTACAATTTGTCTGTCCAGCAATCAGACAGAACAAATTAACGGTAGTTTCTTGAGCAACTACATTTTTAGAAAACAGTTTGTTCTGAATCATCATAATGTTTCGATTTTGAACCACTCCTGTCACCAAGTTCTGTGCTTGCGTCACCTTCATCCCCTGTGGTAGCAATCCATACTTATCCAACTCCACCACAGCTTCCTTGAAGATAGGGACTGCTTCTTCCCTTGTTGATGTCTGGTTCAACCTGGCTCTGAACTCCACCAGATACTCCTCCAGGTTCTGATATTGTTCTCTCGTGAGTTCCACCGTGGTACCCCCGTATCCTTTGATGCCATAGGCTTGGGTGGTGACTTCCACCAAGTCATCCTCTTGGGATGCTGTGGCAACACTTAGGTTGATGCTTGGTGCGACTGCGACACCGAGGAAGAGAAGGATGATGCTGACTGCAAGGATTTTCTTTATTTCCATCAACTCATCCCTGGGATGTCATAGGGTTCTTGTGCAGGATGCCGATCGTATACCAGCAAAAAGGGGAAAAAAATTAAAGGAAACACGAAATAATACCCTGGTATAATACCAAGAATAACCAACCACCTCATCATAAGAAACCAAAAGGTTCCTCTTATCGGTCGGGGGGTTGTTTTCTCCCAATCATCCCAATAATTTTCACTAAAAGATGGTTTGTAATACATTGGTGTTTCCATAAAAAAGAAAAACCATGCTCGTAAAAACTGTGCCGGTATATCATTATTGATGAAGTTATTATGATTTATTATGGCATGACTACCCTGTGAGTCAACCCCTATATCGTTTTCCTCAAAGTGATTATGTTCGATAGACACCGATCTCCCGCTCACAGCCCTTATTGCAATATGATTTGAGTAGAAATAATTGTCATGAATAGAATAAGAGGTATCTTGTTCCCAAATATATACGACAAATAAAATACTTTCATGGGTGATATTCAAAAAAATATTATTAAAGATTTCAACCTGACCACCGTACTCATATTGATCACAGAATCCATAGGAACATTCTGTGATGACGTTATTCGAGATGGTTATATTGTCTCCAGCGATGAAGAACGCAGCATCACCACTATGGTGAGTATCCGTATTTTTAACAGTAAACCCCTGTATATTCACCTCAGATCCGATATGGATGACATTACGACTTCCACCTCCATCTATTGTCGTGGTGTTTCTATCTTCACCAATCAATGTTAGTGCATTAATGCTCAAAGTTTCATAGTACGTCCCATGATATACAAAAATCGTATCCCCCTCACTCGCATTGTCAATCGCATCCTGAATCCTCGTGTAATTCCCTGGTCCACCCCCACCGACATACAACCAGGTCCCTCTTGATGTTGACTGAGATTTCTCGGTGTTCTGTGCTATTGCTGGTGCTATGGTCACACCAACGAACAAGAGAATGATTCCTACCGTCAACCATTTTTCATAAGGAGATTTTCCCATGACTTTCCGTCCCTCTATGATTTACTAATACCCTTCTATTATAAATAGATTACTTCCGATGAAAACTCCTGTATTGGTCGGATATAAAAACAAAAACGAATCAAGCAGAACACCGTTTATTCATCAACCTCTTTTCCTTAAAAGTTTATAACATTGCATTTTATTCCTTTTTGCGATGAAAAAACTCAGAGCCATCTGGGAACTCATGCGACTCGAACACGGGGTGATGCTGTTCCTTGCTATCCTCGTCGGCTCCCTTATCTCTCAAAAAACGCTTTTTGACAACCTGGACCTCCCCATTGTGAACATATTCCTTACGTTCTTCACCGCACTTTTTTTAGAAGCAAGCACCTTTGCACTCAACGACTATTATGATCTGGAAATCGACCGGATCAATAAACGAACAGACCGGCCCCTGGTCCGAGGAGACCTGTCACCAAAAACGGCGCTGAATATTTTTTACCTTCTCTTTCCCCTGGGGCTCATCTGCGCTTATTTCGTGAATATGACGTGCTTTCTTATCGCCCTCATCACGGCCTTAATCTCGGTCCTGTACGACGTCAAAATGAAGAAAATAAAGCTCGTCGGGAACTTCTACATCGCGTACATCATGGCGATCCCCTTTGTCTTCGGGGGAGCAACGGTCCTGGGGAACAACGCGTTTTCCCTTGGATCGATCAATCCGGTCATCTACGTTATCGCCCTCATCGCGTTTCTCGCAGGGGCTGGTCGGGAGATT
>JBAZLE010000095.1:0-7898 GCA_041650455.1 Thermoplasmatota archaeon
GTATGGTCATCCCGTGGGTGCTACCGGGGTGATGAGTGCGATTGAATGTTTCTATCAGCTTGCAGGGATGATTCCCAAGAAGCATCTGAGTAAAAAAACCGAGGTTCCTGACCCAGAATGCGGCATCGTCAACAGTCATGCGGGAACGGGGACCAGTATTTCGAATTTCATATTCAGGAGGCATTAATACATGACCCGAACAGTCACCATGAAACAGGATAACGAGAAATTCTCAGACCCACCAAATTTCACTGAGAAAAAAGACTACCGACCAATCAATGTCAAAGAAACCGGTTTTGCGTTTGTCGGCCATGAGATCTCAGAGGATAAGACCGCCATGAACCAGTTCCTCCATTACGATCAACTCTACACGATTCGTCATGGGTGGAACAGCAAGTTCTTCATCGGATTACTTGAAGGGAAGATTATGGGGACTCGCTGCCCGAAATGCGGGGACTCCTGGGTCCCTGTGCGTACCCATTGCTGGAATCTGGATTGTAATCTTCAGAGAACAGAATGGGTGGAGATGCCACTGACTGCGAAGGTCCACACCTGGACGATCGCGGGTTGGAGCGGACGGTCGTCCCTGAAACGACTCCCCATTATCCTTGTGTACGCCAATATCGGGACGAGTAAAGTTGCCATGGCAAACGAGCTGCATCAGTTAAGCCCTTGGGATGTCGAATTCGGCATGCCCTTGAAAATCGTGTTCAAACCAAAAGAGCAGCGCGTCGGAGCAGTGACTGATTTTCATTTTGAGCCGGCGGATTTCTGGAAACCCTCACCGATGAATCCTGAGAAGCAGCGCATCAAGGATCTTGTCACCCCGGTCTACGAATGGGTAAAAACCCTCAAATAGCAGCAGAAGAACCTCCCCTCTTTCGTTTCTCTTCCTATCGAGTTATCCTGTCTTTGACAAATTCAACCAGTTCTTCCTTCGTAAAAGGTTTTTGTAGGAAATTCTCAATACCACCAGGAGGTTTTCTCAGCGGAGGTTTCATGGAAAACAGCGCGGTGGTAAGCAGACTGCCTGGCATTCTGGTGTTAACCAGGATTAAATCAAAGGTCTCTTCGTTGTCATCGCTGAGTCGGTCTAACGCCTCCCTGCTGTTTCGGGCGGTCACGACTGCCACATCGTCTTTTTCTAAGGTTGTTTTTACTTCTTTCAGAACCTCGGTTTCCTCAGCAACGATCATAATGGTTTTAATGCTCGCACCAGCAACGATGACATCGCCTCGCATACTTAAAATCTTTTGATACCGAATGGGGAAAGTTTAAATCAACACCGTCTTTACTCCTCTGTTATATGCTGACCCGAGAAGAAGCACTCCCCCTTTTGAAGAAAAACCTTAGGACAGAAAACCTCCTAAAACACTCCTATGCCGTAGAGGCGATCCTTGAGGCGATGGCGAAGAGGTTAGGGGAAGACTCACAGCTCTGGGGTATCACCGGCCTGTTACATGACCTTGATTATGATTTTACAAAGAACGACCCAGAAAAGCATTCACAGATCACCGTAAAAGTCCTATATGATCTCTTACCCATAGAAGCGATTAATGCCATTAAGGCACATAACTATCAATATACCGCACAGATCCCGCAAACCTATCTGGATAAATCATTGATCGCTGCTGATGCCGTCTCTGGTCTTATCATTGCCGCAGCGCTGGTCATGCCCTCCAAAAAACTGGGGGATGTGACCCCAAAGACCATCCTGGCGAAGTTTAAGGATAAATCCTTCGCAGCGGGTTGTAACCGAAAACGAATTGAACTCTGTGAAGATATGGAACTAGAACTTCAGACGTTTCTTGAGCTCAGTTTGGATGCGCTTAAGACGATTTCTGATTCGTTGGGGCTTTGAAGTATGACAGCAGCGCAGAACACCTATCAAAGGACGCATCGTTCCGGGTCGGGAACCCAAGAAGGCGAGGAAGGATACTACCGGTTACCCTTACCCAATCGGAGAAACAAGGAGATGTTTGCGATCGCAGATCAGCTCCTGGGTGGTTCTCGTATTCATGTGGTCTGTGAGGATAAAAAATCTCGGATGGCTCGTATCCCTGGGAAGATGAAACGGAAGGCTCGGGTGCGTGCTGGTGATTTGCTGATTATCAAACCCTGGGACATCCAAGACGAGAAAGCCGACATTGTTTTTCGGTATAGCAGGACTCAGGCGAGTAGTCTGAGCAGAAGAAAAATGCTCCCAGAGGAAATTAATGTCTTCTGATGAACTTCTGAACGATAAGTGGCTGAAAAAACTGGATCGACAATCACAGCTGCTGTTGGATCGAGTGGGGTTGAATCGAAAAACATTTGGGGAGGTGTTCGATAAGCAGACCCTTCTGCTTCTGGGAAAACTGATTTCTGATGGTATCATCGATCAGGTTGATTTTCCCCTCTCGACAGGGAAAGAGGCAAACCTTTTCCGGGGGACGACCCCGGAGGGGGAATTTGTTGCGATTAAGATTTATCGGACCTCGACGATGACCTTCAAACACATCTCCTCCTATATCGAAGGGGATCCACGGTTTGCGTACGGGTATAAGAACCGACGGGATATCATCGAGGAATGGGCGAAAAAGGAATATAAAAACCTTGAACTGTTGCGTCAGGCGAAAGTTCGTGCGCCCCGTCCGATAAAATGTGTACAGAACATTCTTCTTATGGACTACATCGGGGATGCCCAAAAGGCAGCACCCATGCTCAAGGACGTGCTGTTGAGAAACCCGCAGAAGGTCTTTGATGAACTCATCACCTTTCTCAAACGGATGTATCGGAACAAGCTAGTCCATGCGGACCTCAGTGCGTTTAACATCCTGCTGTTCCGCCAGAAACCCTATGTGATTGATGCTGGTCAAGCGGTGCTCCTGGATCACCCGTCCTCTCAGGAATTTTTAAAAAGGGATATCCATAATGTCGTACAGCATTTCAAGAAATACAGCGTCGAGGGCGATGAACACGCCATCTATGAAACCCTCCTGAAGAAGTGATGCACAATGAAATATGTACGGATCCCGAAAGAACGTATCGCAGTACTCATCGGAAAAGACGGTGAGACCAAAAAAGCAATCGAACGATTCGCCCATCTGCAGCTCGAGATCGATTCTGAGGAAGGGGATGTGTCGTTTAATGAACAGGAAGCACAAGATCCCCTCATCCCGTTGAAGGTTGAGGATGTGGTGCGTGCGATTGGCCGAGGTTTTTCACCGGAGCATGCGTTCCATTTATTTGGTGAGGAAACCGAGCTGTTTATCTTTGATATCTATGATTACGTGGGGAAAAAGGAGTCTCATCTCATCCGGGTGAAAGCACGGGTCATCGGACGAGAGGGGAAAACAAAACGCGTCATCGAAAGCCTCACGGGTGGGTTCCTTGCGGTGTATGGTCATACGGTCGCGGTGATTGCAGATTTTGAATCCATGGATATCGCAAAAAAAGCAATAGACATGCTCTTGAGCGGCAGTGAACACCCCACTGTGTATCGGTACCTGGAACGTGAGATGAAACGCTATCATCTCAGCAGACGTCTTCACCGTGAATGAACCCCTTCTGAGAGGAAGGAGAGTACCAGAAACTTTTAATCCTGAGAGATGGATATTGCCTGTTCGCAGAGGTGTTCTATGGAAGATGACCTGACCGTACTTGGTGTTGTCCCCTCCGATCGAAAGAAACTGGAGAGCATGGGGATCACCACACTGGAGCAGATTGCGCTCATGTCGGTGACTTCCCTGGGGATGGGGCCGAGCAAAGGCACGATGTTGGTGCAACGCGCACGCAACATCCTGGCAAACGTAAACATCCTTGATATCGTCATCACCAATGGGGATCTCATTGAAGTAACCTCAAAGAAAACCGATCGAGCGGTCATCAAATCGATTCTGAACGCCCTTGATGTGTACGTGGTTGGCTGGGGAAACGCCGCGTTAACCATCGAGGGGAACGTATTAAAACTCTCTCGGAAATCCGAGGCGTTTTCCAAGGTGATTTCGAAAGCAGAAAGCCTCAGGGAGATCCTTGAATCAAAAAAGATGCTTGAACGGGAAAAAAGCGGGATTTATCTGCCTGAGGATGAACTGAAGAAGTTTGCGAAAGAACGTGGGTTTGACGGTTTCTGGGAAAACGTCTTCCAGGAGATCCATGGTAATGATATCATGAAAAAGGTGATTGCTGCGAGCATCTTTTCCACCTATAATGAACCTGTTCATTCCCTCATCATTGGGGAACCAGGCAGCAGCAAAACCATGGCAAAAGAGATCATCACCGAACGATTCTCCGATATCATCACCATCGGTGCGAATACCACCAGGTCAGGGTTGGTCTGCCATCTTGGCACAGGTGATCTTGGTGCGTTGCCGCATGCACACAAGAAACTTGTCTTAGTCGACGAGTTTGATAAAATCCCTGGGGAAGACATCGAGTATTGTTACGAACTACTCTCCAATGGAAAATGCAGTGTACATTCTGCAAAACTCCATCAGAACATCGAAAGCAATTTCATCATGATCGCGTTTGCTAACCCAAAATCGCAGGTGTTCGGGAAACATGCGTTAAAAGACATCGGGTTGTCCCCGCTTCTGATGAGTCGCTGCGCGTTAGTCGTAAAGGTCCAAAACATCGGCAAAGAAGACCGGCTCAACCTGTTTCGGAAGAAATTCTATGGGACGGGGGAACTCAAAGAACACCATGAGTATTATGATCAATGGGTGAAACTGTCCCGGCGCTTTGAGCCGCCCATCACTGCATCTGAGAAACACGTGAATCGATACCTTACAAGCATGAACGAGATCGTCGAAGCACATTATAACACGACACTACGAAGAGACCTTCGCATGTCTGATTACCTCAGAAGGATTCCCCTCGCCATCGCCCGATCCTCCTTTAGCTCCGTCGATAACAAGGTATTAGTAGACGCAGAAACCTTAATACAAGAATCCATAGAGACCTGGATGTGAGAAAAACCATGGTTGATCTTCCCATGAACCCAAAAGAAGTGACGACTGTCTTAAAGGAATTCATTAAAACCTATGTGGATAGCGCCGGGTGTTCCAGTGTTGTGCTTGGATTATCCGGTGGTGTGGACTCCGCGGTCTGCGCTCTGCTCTGCAAAGACGCACTCGGAGTGCGAAACGTTCACTGCATGTTTCTGCCTGATCAGGCCACGCCGAGCCTGGATCGGAAACATTTGAAACTCTTTGTTGACACCGTTCATGTTCCATGTACAGAAATTGATATCACTTCGTTTGTGGAGTTGTTCTCTGCAGCCTTCCAACAAAAAAAGAGGTTGACACTTGCGAATATCAAACCTCGGGTTAGGATGACACTCTTGTATAAGTACGCTAATGAGCTTGGCGGCCTTGTGTGTGGGACTTCTAACAAATCTGAAATTCTGATCGGGTATTTCACGAAGTACGGTGATGGCGGTGTTGATCTTCAACCGCTCGGCGATTTGTATAAAACCCAGATTTATCAGCTTGCCCGCTACTTGAACATCCCTGCCCCGATTATCCGAAAACCTCCGACTGCGGGGTTGTGGGTGGGGCAGACCGATGAAAAAGAAATCCGGATGAGTTATCAGACGCTTGATTGTATTTTATTTGGATTGGAACAGAAACTGGATGTTGGTGAGATACAGAAAGCATCCAATGCATCCAAGGAACAAATCGAGCGGATCAGGATGATGCGGCTGAGCAGTCAACATAAACGACGGTTTCCCTTAGTTCCGAAGATGGGGATTCGAACCCCTGGTCTTGATTGGCGCTCCCCGGTCCAAGAAGGATAAGCAGGTTTCAGAAGAACTTCCAGAGAATGAATTCTCGCATGGAGCTATGACCTTCCGTGTCATAGGCGACGACGGTGATGGTATGCTTGAAGAATGCACAGGTGTTCCACGTCCAGCTATAGGGTGCGTTTATATCGGTTGATTGTAGTGTTCCATCAACGAAGTACTCCACGCGTTCGATGTCATCGTTGTTGCTGGTTGCAGTCGTCTCGATAGTGATCTTCCCGAGACAGACCGGTGTGAAGAACGGGATGACCTTTTTATCTGCGATATAGAGCGCGTTCTGTGGTCGAGTCACCTTCATTTGTATCATGGTTGGGATGCATAACGTTGGGTCACCGAGCACCACCATCCCGTAGTACCATTCTTTCTCCCATTGGAGATACGGGGCTTGGGCATCGAACCATTCACGGAACGCCTCCCCGATGCTTTTTCCCTCACCGAGCGGACGGGTGAAATCAGCAAAGTTCAGCATGCTCCCACTCTTTGAGGAGGCGATAGTGATCAGCCCGGTGGTGGTATGGAAGATATAGGAGCCTGCAAGGTAATTCTCATCCGTGAACCGCCCTGGTCCACATGCGAAGAGATTATAGAAGAGAACCGGCGGGTCACGGTCCTGGATATCCTGGGAGAGCACCCAGTCGCCACGGTCATAAAACCCACCAAGATTAAACGGGTACCCGTTTCCGATACCACGCTCCCAGACCCCAAACGGGGCTGCCTCGCCCTCACTTGGGGTGACATTCCTTTCCTCACCAAGATAATCGGTGCTTAATCGTGTCGCTTTATCAGGATTGACATACGGACCGTTCACCAGCCATGTCCCGATATAGGTGATTGGCGTCGGCTCTGGGTCATACGTCAATCCGTTCACCACACCTCCCTGTGACGTGCACAAGCGGGCGCTAAATCCATGATCCCCCATCCATTCAGAAATCTTAATGAGCAGTCGATTTTCCCCGGCTTGGAGCGTGACGTTGACTTTGGTCATGTCCACCTCGAAGCTTCCGTAACGGTTGTCGTTGATTACTTCGTTGCCATTCAACCAGACCCGGGCACCATCATCGTACCCCATCCAGAGTTGACAGAAGGTCTCGCTTGGTGCGTAGACGCGGGAGAACGCATAGCAGACGCCATAATCCGCCTCTTCACAATGCGCACTCAAATCGATGTAGGGGTTCCCTGAATCGTATCTAGTCCACATTTCATTGCCATGGATGTCCCCTTCATTTGGGTTGAGGGCTTCTTCGCTGGTTCCAAGATAATTGGTTGTGAGGTATGCCCAGAAATGTTCTGCGGTGTCTTGATGGAATCCGTTCAGTAAAAAGCTCCGAATATACTCTGCTTCGCCACCCTGTTCAGCAGGGTCACTGAGCTGATAGGAAAGATCATCGAAGGCGGTCCCGTTGAGATCGGTGACTCGGGAAGAGAACTGATAGTCACCACCTTCTTGACTGATTTTACAGAGCAGATGGTTCCATCCAGTGTTCATGGAGATGTTGGCAGAGTATTGATCGGGGGTCCATCCTCCATATCGATCCTTTGTGATGACATTGACTCCGTTCACCCATGCTTTGACTCCATCGTCACATCCCAGCAGGAGTTTTGCTGGTCGTGCTGACGGACTGTAGATATAGGTATGAGCGTACGCTGCTGACTCGGTGGGACGGGTGCTGAAGAAATGTCCACCAGAATAACTATGGACGCAGACTTGCACAAAATGTTGTCCCAGGTTCATTTGGTTCAGATAATCCTGCGCGGTGGTAAAAAATCCGTAATCATATCTCGTCAGGTTAGTTCCATAAATCAAATCCAGGTTCACGTCCATGTCGTACCAGTCTTCTTCGACATACTCTAACCCACGCCAGGGTTGGGTTAGCTCACCAGTGCGATAGGCATGAGCCTTTCCGAAGTAATCGTTGACCATGTTTGCTTCGCTGTCATAATTTAGGGTGGTGGCGTAGATCCGGCCGACGTACACTTCAGGCCCCATATCACCGGTTCCTGCTTGGTGGACTTCATAGATTCCATCAGCGTTGGTATCCTCCCAGGTGCCGTCAAGGTCCATATAGAACAAATCACTTGGGAACTGGTCACCGGAGACTTCTGCCCATGCCGC
>JBAZLE010000096.1:0-7848 GCA_041650455.1 Thermoplasmatota archaeon
GAATGAGTATGACTGGAACGGAAGCATCGTCTGGAGTTATCATTCCTGGGAGAACGGCCGGGCTCGCCAGCACCATGATTTCGAACGAGAAGGAAACCCGGTTGGCTACTACGCCCCCGGCCAAGACTTTCTCCCCGAAGGCAGGACCCTCATCCTTGCCCATCACACCGTTCGAAACACCAGTATCAGCCGACGCCTGTTAAAGGACGACGTCATCTATGAAGTGGATTGGAACGGGACCCCCACAGGATTTGAATGGAGTACGTGTGAGCATTTCAACCAGCTCGACTTCAACGCGGAGACCAAACACGGCATGTACGTCAACCCTGGCATCCTCAGCGACGGAGACATCTTTCATACGAATTCTCTCTCCCTGCTTGGCCTCAACAAATGGTACACCATGGACCCCATCACCTACGCCTGCTTCAACCCCCAGAACCTCATCATCAGCCAACGACACACCAACATCGTCGCTATCATCAGTCGAGACACCGGCGACATCGTCTGGAAGATCGGACCTGAGTATTCAAAGGACACCGAGGCTGGTCGCAAACTCGGTCAACTCATCGGCCCGCACCATGCACATATCATCCCACAAGGCCTCCCAGGGGAAGGCAATATCCTGCTCTTTGACAACGGTGGATGGTCTAGCTATGGATACTTCGGCATGCCCCGGTACATCAGGCTGACCTCTCGCGTCATTGAATTTAACCCAGTGACACTTGACATCGTCTGGGAGTACTCTCAGTATTCCCCGCGTCTCTGGTTCCCCCGCACCGGTGAGAACCACCGGTTCTACAGCTCCGTGATGTGCGGCGCACAGCGATTGCCGAATGGGAACACGTTGGTGACGGAGGGGACGAACGCACGGGTCTTCGAAGTCACGAACACTTCACAAATCGTTTGGGAGTACGTCGCACCAACCAGAATCCAGCAGTTGTACCGAGTGTATCGTGTTCCACCCGAATGGGTCCCGGGGAACCCCTCAGGGTACGCATTATGGGAATAAGTCGATCCCTCGTAGAGTCCTGTCGAAATACAATGGGAAAAGGGTGAGGGAGACCCTACAGGATACTAGTTCTCCTCTCTTTTATTTGAACAAAATATTTAAATGAGGAGACCGTTATTATTATTACTATTATTATCATCATTCATATCCTTAAATGGGAGGAATACTAATGAAACAAGGTATGAGCAGCATCATCTGCGTTTGTGTATTTTTACTTGGAACCATGTGTCCGCTCATCACACCAACCGTTCAACCCACGCTGCCCACACCCACGCTAACAGAAAACTTCACTAGTCAAGCGAACATCACCCTCATCTTCGGCTGCGCAGGCGACGCAGACAAGCTCGACCCCGGGGACATCACCGACCGTGAATCAAGCCTACGTACCGACCAGATCTTCGAAGGCCTCGTCACCTACCAACGAGACAACACCTTGATCCGACCGTGCCTTGCCATCTACTGGATCGTCTCCAGGGGTGGCACCGTTCTTACCTTCTTCCTCAGGCACAACGTCACCTTCCACGACGGCACCACCTTCAACGCGACCGCGGTTGTCTTTTCCCTTGACCGCCAGTTCAACCAGAGCAACCCGTACCACCAGTACGGGGCCTGGGCGTACTGGGGGTACCTTTTCACCAACATTAAAAAAGTACAAGCACTCAATGAGTACACCGTCCGAATTATTCTCGACCATCCGGACTGCTCCATCCTGACTAGCCTTGCGATGCCCGCCGCAGCGATCGTTAGCCCCACCAATGCACAGCACTGGGGAGCAGACGCGTACAAGCACCCCTGTGGCACCGGGCCTTTCCAGTTCGTCGAATGGCTCCCAGACGACCATATCACCCTGACGAAGAACCTGCAGTACTGGGACGGTCCACCACTGGGCATTGACACCCTCATCTTCAAAGTCATCTTTAACCCCACCACGCGACTACAAGAACTCCAGAACAACACCATCCAGGGCGTGGAGTATCCCGACCCTACGACCTTTGACGATATCCAGACAGACCAGAACCTCTCTCTTCTCGTCGGACCAAGCATGAACATCGGGTTCCTCGCCATGAACAACGGGTACGGGTACGAGGACACCAACCATAACGGTAAACACGACCGAAACGAGCCCTGGGAAACAACACCAGGGTACTGCAAACCACTCACCAACCGGAAAGTACGACAGGCGATCAACTACGCGATCAACAAAACCGCAATCATCGCCCTCTACCAGGAGACTGCGGATACCGTTGTCAACGGCATGCCACCATACATGCTCGGCTACAACGACAACATCAAGAATTATCCCTATGACCCTGACATGGCCAGGCAACTCCTTACGCAAGCAGGCTATCCACAGGGATTCAACACCACCCTTTGGGTGATGCCGGTGAGCCGTCCGTACATGTTCGACCCGATGAAAATCGGTGAAGCAATCCAAAGCTATCTTGCCGCGGTGAATATTACTGTTGACCTTTTCCAGATTGACTGGTCGACGTATCTTGAACGGACCCAGGCAGGGGAGCACCCCCTGTGTCTGCTTGGCTGGACGGGGGATAACGGTGACCCGGATAACTTCATGAACGTCCTGTACGGTGCGAACCACTGCAACCTTGGGAACGCGACCAACTTTGCCTTCTACCGCAATCCTGTCGTCCAGCTGCTCTTCACCGCCGCGATCCACACCCACCACGACTGGCAACGAACCATACTCTACCGGATTGCACAACGTATCATCCATTGGGATGCCCCGTTCGTGTATCTCGCCTCCGGGAACCAACACCTCGCGTTCCGAGCGACCGTCAAAGGATTCATCATCAATCCGGCGGAACGCTTCTTTTTCCACCAGGTGCGTTTTGAAAATTACAACCACACGGGTGCGCTTCTTTAAAAACATCTCGGACTCATCTGCAATGTGCTTTCCAAGAATGCATGAATGATTGAGTAGGGATACCCCCCAATCACCAGACGTGGTTCCTCAGTGAACATATAGCTGTGACACAAATACGATTATTCACGAATGTTCTTTCGTAGGTTTAATATAAAAAAAAGTACCATGCTTACTGCGAAAAAAGTGACACCAGCCATACCAATAAGAGAGGGAATGCCTATCTCATACATCGAAACCGTCGCTGGCCATTGCTCTCTGATACGATAACCAAAAACAAGAGAAATTGTAGAAATGATAATAAGCAGTATTCCAAGTAGTAACAATCCCTTGTATATCTCTGTTCTCTTCATCATTCATTCTTATGGTGCATATCAATATAAGATTTTTCTCTGTAAGATTGTACGAAACAAAAGAATCCTCCATCTTTTTCTTTTTTTTCTTTTGACATTTCAAAAAGGGATATCGAACCATACTGTCAATAAAAACAGGAAAAAAAAAACCATGCTTTTTTCCCCCGTGATTTTCATGCAAACATTCTTTTTCCCCCCTTTGTTATCCACTACTCGTGGAGAAAGACCAAACGGACGTTACCAATGAAATCAAAGAGCTTACCAAACGTATCAGTGAACTGGAGTCCATGCTTGCAGCCTTACTCAAACCATTTAACGATGCACGAAAGACCACAGAACGCTACCTCAAGCTCGCAGGCCTGCTCTTAGACCACGGTGGCCTGACCCCAGACGTCATCCTCCCGGACCTCAAAGACCCAATCTCCAAGGATATCATCAGGGTCCTCTTGGAACGACCCACGCAGAACGTCTCCCAAATAACAGACCTGGTGAAAAGCAAACGAGGCAGCGCCTCCCGACGCATCATCAGAGAAAAACTGGTGGATCTTGAAAAAAGGAACATCGTCCAGAAACAACAGCAAGGATCTCGCTCCGTTTACAGTCTCACACCGGAAGTGATCAAAAAGTGGGCACAACTGCTCGGTTTCTCTATATAGACTGACCATCCTAACAGGGAAGTAGAAACCTAAATGGAGGTAACAAAAAATGAGTGAACATAACAATATGCCGGACCCAGAGAAAATAAAAGAAATCCTTGACGTCGTCGCGGAAAAAATACCAGGGCTCCTGAAGACCCTCAGCGAACTACTCTACGGAGCACAAAGCGCAAAGCAGTATGCCACCGCAGCTGCGACCTTCTACAAGGAACTCAAAACCGCAGGCATGAACGAAGAGCAAGCATTCGAGCTCACCCAGCAGTACATGAGCACCCTGAACCTGGGCAACCTCATGGGAAAAGCAATCAAACACGACTGATGAGACACACATGAACAGATACGCAGACGGGGATCTGCCCAAGCTCGTCGGATCCCTCATCCTGCTGCTCCCCAGCTTCACCTTCCGCTTTGGCATCCAGGCCTTCTGGTTCAAACACAAGGCGTACAAAGCAGCACGAATCTACCGCAGGGAACTGGCAAGACAGGGACTGGACAGCACCACGATCCAACGGCTCACTGACTTGTATTTTGAAGGCAGCGATCCATTCCGACTCCTCAGAGCACTCCGATAAAACCCCTTCATCTTTTTTTCTTTACATTCAGGAGACAAAAAAGATTTAAACAGCAAACTCCTTAGGAAGTGATAGAAGAATATCTGGGAGAATCTGTATGAAATTGAATGAAAAAGAGACAAGACCAATGAAGGAAGACCAACATCTTCTCGCAGAACTCACCGCTGGAACAAAGGATGTTGCGTGGCTCAGTAAAAACTATCCTGAGTTGCGTAAGAAATATCCGAAACAGTTTATTGCAGTGAAAAATCAACAAGTAATCATCGCACACAAAGACCTTCTCACCCTGATTCACACCTTGAAGAGAAAATACGGCAACCCAAACGATTACTTAATCGATTTTATTCCGGATGAAAACTATACGCTGGTCGTGTAACTAAGACCGGGAGGTTTCTAGATGCGTATTCATGGTTTTTTCAAAGGTAATGCAGCGTACATCCTTTTTAGTATCAGGGCAGAAAAACCAAAGATTCTCAGGAAGATACCATTTTTAATCGACACCGGCTCTGATATTACTGGTGTTGCTTTGAAGGATTGCTTGGCGATGGGAATTTCCTTTGGTTCCTTAGGTCGTCCGGTAGGAAGTATCAGTGGTGTGAAGGAGAAGGCGCGACGATGGGAAGTACATGGAGAACTACGGGCATTGAACCAGGAAACCAAGGTGGAACGATTCGGACCGATGAAGTTCTACATCCTCGAAACAAGGGGAGACTGCCCAAGCCTTTTGGGCAGAGATTTCTTAGAACACTTTGGATTTCGGCTTTACTATGATGTGAAGAACAAAGAAGCTATTCTTGAAAAATAAATGTAATTTTCTCTCCTTTACTTCACTGTGAATATCTCTTTCTTTTCTTCCTTTATTTTAAAAAAATTTACCAAAAAGAGGTACCTAGGAAATTGTTGCTTTCGCCTTTGGACCAGCAGGATTTGCATGTTTCATAGGCGCTTTCATTTCCATTTCCGCAACGTTCGAAGCAATCTCAAAATCAAATTTGAGGATAACCTGGACCAGCGAGTTATCTGTGTTCAGTTGGTAGAGGCTAGAGGTTCCTTGCTCTCGTGTTTTTATAACAAGTTTTTTTTCTATCAATGACTTGATAATCTTATACACCGTCGGTCTGCTGACCTTTGCTTTTTCAGCAATCTCTGTTATCGAATAATCAAAGCGAGGGTAATCTGCGAGAAAATCCAGAATCTTTGTCTGAGGGTTATTCCCGAAGATGTCTTTAAACATATGCAGACACCACTTTATCTGTATAAAGATATAGGCCGTTATAGTATATAAATTTTTTTACATTTATGTAAAAAATATTTACATATAATATATATGTGTGAATAACAATCCATATCCACTGGGAGAAAAGAATGAATTTCACGGAATTACAACTTGATATTCTGTTTAAACTCTGGCGTAATCGATGCTTTCGACGCAATGCAACTCTTCAGATAGATACCGTCGTCACAGCCGCTCCCTCACATCTCATTGGAAGAATGCGAGACGAGCTCGATGATCTGATACGAAAAGGTGTCGTCATTAAAACCCCCCATCGGCATGGAGAGAAAGTATTCATTAATACTCACTACCTCTTTGAAATTGAAAGAGCATTAAAAAAAACTCATTCATTCTTATAGAAATTCACAGAAACGATTCCCCAAATGTTACCTGGAAGGCAGCGACCGGTTTAAACTCCTCAGATCACTCCGATAAATCCCTTTTTTTCTTGTTCAAGCAACCTTTCCAAAACGGTTTGATAGGAATCCTTCTCTTCCTCTCTTCTTTTTTACCTACCGCTTCGCCTGCTATTGTTTCCGTAAGAGAAAGGTTTGACCCCCGTCCACCGTCGTCAGGCTCAACGTTTTCCCCTCGTCTGAGAACTGATAGGTAAAGTTGGAGGGGAAGTCGTAATCTTCAAACAACATCGTCAGTTTCCCACCTTGGATCGCCCATTCCCCGTTGAGGGTCATTTGGATCTCAAAAAAATCAATGGTCGCAGTAACCGTGTCATTGGTGGAGAACACGACGACGGTGGGCGCTCCAAGTACCATTTCTTCACTCAACCAGGTCCCAAGGAATCTCTTTTCGTCCGTCAGGAACAGATCGCTGATTTGCTGGCATCCGCTGAACAGGACGCTGCCGAGCAGGGCAAGGACTCCGATGAGGACCAAGATTTTTTTGTCCGTCTTTTATTCCACCTGTGAGTTTGTAATCTCTTTTTCTTTAAAAACATATCCTCGTGCAAAAAAGATGTTCCCGCCTCGTTTGTATCCAAACGACACGCGAACAGGAGATGTTGTGCGTCCCTGAGTTTTTTCCTTCTTTTCCAAATACTGATGCAATACATAACGAATAAACATTTTCCGTGTTTTTCTGCCATTCGAGATGAAAAGAGATGGTTGGTTCTATGTTTGGACAACTTTCCTAGGGCTATCTTCTTATACCGTAGCGCCCATAAGTACCATTGTCGGTATTGGAGGAAAAAAAGATGAGAAAAGTATTATCATTCGTAATAATTGGAATTGTCGTCCTGAGCGGACTACACGCAGCTGCCTTCTCACCACATGATGCCCTGACAACCCCCACCCAGAGAACCGATGCATCAACCTCGGTTCGGTTCCCCTCACCACCAACAATGTCGGAAACGGACGGGTTCGTGGAACTCCATCTTGATGGTTCGACCACTGTACTGTTGGAATCAACCAGACCCGTGTTGCCTGTCTATGTGAAGACATATCAGATTCCCTTTGGGTCCACCAACATCCAGGTGACCTGCACGGAACAGGACATCACCACGCTCCAGCTCACCCAGGAAGTACTCCCTGCGAGGATCGCCCCGCTGTCCACCTTAGGAAAGCAACCTGTGTATGAGAAAGACCCGATGGTGTACGGCAGCGCGGCATTCTATCCAGCTAGCTGGTTTAGCTATGACCTTGGCGCAGGACGCAACGAGCAGGAAACGCAGGTGACCTTTGTCAAGGTGGTCTGTTACCCGGTCCGCTACTCCCCACAGACCAACACACTCGAGTACACCGCTGGGTTTGACATCCAGCTGACGTACGACCCCCCCGCACCACCCCTGCAGTCCGCAGCCGAGGACTATGATTTGGTGATCATCGCTCCAGAGAAGTTCAGCGCACCGATTCAGTCGCTGGTCGAGTTCAAGAACGGCAAAGGCATCCAGACCAAGTTCAAATCCGTCGAAGCAATCCTGGGGGAGTACGACGGGTACGACCCCCCAGAGCAGATAAAATATTTCATTAAAAACGAGTATGACACCGCCCATATCACCTATGTGCTCTTCGTAGGTGGCATAAAATCCCATCTGTATTCAAAGGATAAGGACACCAGGTCCGCGGGATGGACCGGCTGGCACGTTCC
>JBAZLE010000097.1:0-7782 GCA_041650455.1 Thermoplasmatota archaeon
CGCGAGCCTGAATACCGTCATCTAAATTTAAAGCTTTCCTTGGAGTGTACGTGACCGTTGCCAGCAATTCTTCAAGAGAGAAAGCCCCGGTTTTTTGTAACACTTTGACCTCCTCAAGAACGTCGGGGGTGTTAATCATCGCGTTATCAGTCCCCAGCAGGAGCGTGACCCCGGTCTTTTTCATCAGCGCAAGGTTGTGTTTCAAGCGAAAAAACATATAGGATCGCGGGCAGACCACGATTGGTATCCGAGCATCGGTGACTCGTTCCAGGTCCGCTTTTGTCGCCGCGATCATATGCACCAAGAGCCTGGGATGTAAATCCAGCACGCGGTCGATATCCTCACGGTCCACTTCGCTGGCATGCAACGCAAACAGTTTGTTCTTCCTTCGGACATGCGAGGCGAGCTTTTCGATTTCCGCAGCCTCCCAATCAGAGATACTGCTCAGACCGATCCCATCGGAGTTTTCCAGGAGTCTATCCAGCTGCTCTTTGTCATAGGACATCTGCGAGGGCCGTGACAGAATCACGGATTTGAGCCTGCAGGATTGCATCGCCTTCCGAAGTTGATAGACACCGAGCAATCCTCCCTCCCGGAAATCACAAAAACAGGAGGTGCCTGCGGTGGACATCTCCTCAAGAGACCTCTGTATGCCTGTAAGGATTTCCTGTTCGGAGGCTTCCTTTAATAATCGATGTTTCAAACCCGCGGGTGGGGCAACAAGGTCTTTAACGGTCCGTGGGAGTTGCAGAGATAAAAATCGAATGAAGGAATCACCAAGATGGGTATGGGCGTTCACACAGGTTGGGAGGATGAACCCTTTTGCGACTGGTTTTTTTGGCGGGGTCCCTTTTCTGATGTCTCCAGTCCCATGACCATGTTCAAACTCAAGATAGCCGGTGAGAAAACCATTCCTCGTAAGGATTTCACCCTGAACATACTGCATATGCATTCCGGTAAGAAACAAGAGTTCTTAACTCTTTTTTTACCCAAAAAACAGCGGGTTTTGAGAGAGCATAGAAATATTTTTGAATACACCAAATGATTGCTCCTCCTCTCTTCAGTACTCACAAACATCCTCTGTTTATAAACAGGGGACCGATATAAGGGAGACGAGATGGTAGACATGATGACAAACAATAGTGAGAAGATCACACTGGTCGACAAAGCAAACATGCTTGATGGGCTCGCCCGCTTCCCAGAGCAGATTACGGAGTCCTTGGCGATCGCTGAGACAGCCGAACGTTTCGGTTTTCTGAAAATAGACAACGTGGTGATCGCAGGAATGGGTGCTTCTGCGATATCTGGTGATATCATGGCAAGCCTCTTTCGAGATAAACTCGATGTCCCTTTGGTCGTCAACCGGGAGTACGATTTGCCGAAATGGGTGAACAAAGACACCCTGGTCCTCTGCATCAGCTACTCGGGAAACACCGATGAGACCCTGAGTTCCTTCAAACTCGCGTATCAGAAGAAATGCAAGATCATCTGCATCTCCACGGGGGGGAAGCTTCAGGAGTTCGCAGAAAAACGGCAGGTTCCCTTTGTGAAGATCCCGGCAGGTATTCAGCCAAGAGCCGCGACCGCATATCTGTTGTTCCCTTCGATTATTTTTTTAAAAAAAATCGGGTTACTGAAAACCACGATTGACGCGGATATCGAGGAAACCATAGCGGTGACAAAGGAGTTTGTCGCACTCCATAACAAATCAGTACCGGAGGAGACGAACCCAGCAAAACAGATAGCGAAACAGATTCATACGACGATCCCGCAGATGTACGGATGGGGAATTTACACACCTATCGCAATCCGCTGGCGGCATCAGCTCAACGAAAACAGCAAGGTGATTGCACGGACCGATATCGCTCCAGACTGTAACCATAATGATATCGTCGGATGGTCCGCCAACCAAGAGTTCTCCAAACTATTCTCCTGCATCTTATTTCGCGATAAGGACGAAGAAACCATCGATATGACGACCCGCCTTAATTTCATGCGTGACCTGTTCTCTAACACCGCAGCACAGGTCCTTGAGGTCTCACCGAAGGGGAAAAGTCAGCTTGCGAAAATGATGTACCTCATGTGTCTGGGTGATTTTACCAGCTGTTATCTTGCGGTGTTGCGAGGAATTGATCCCAGTCCGGTTGATATCATCACCGAGCTGAAGAAACGTCTCGCAGAAAAATAGCGTTCCTTGTTCATTCCATTCTTCAAAAAACATAAATATGTAGTATCATATCTGTTAGAGGAGCACTCAAAGGCGGTTGATGAGGATTACAATCTATCAAAAAATTCCAAGGTATTTTCTCAGTCTTCTGTTATTCTTCCTGGTAGGAACTACCATATTCTCCTCACCAGGGTTTTCACAAGAGGAGCCAGAGCTTCTCATTGAAGTGTATGATTCCAGCGACTGGAACGAAAGCGCAGGAGCGATCATCTTTGAAGGAAGATCGTACGATATCACGGTCTGCACAGAAAATGACTCAGTGATCCTTGGCGTGAACATCACGTATCTTGGCACGACGTATCAAACCAGTCTCTCAGAACCCTTTATCACGGTGCAGGCTCCCTCGTTTGATGACTCTGACGTGGTTGTCATCACAGCAACAAAAGACGGTTTTCAACCAGGTACGATTGAGCTGACGGTCCTCAAAGGAGAATTATCCATCGTAGCCGATCAAGTGGTTGTGAAAGAAAATACAGAATTCCAAGTCACGGTCACCGATCAAGAGGACAACCCGGTGCAGGACGCCCTTGTCTACGTCACAGAAGACGCTACCCCCCTGCTCACGGATCAACAAGGCAGCGTGGTTGTACGAGCACCCGAGACGGAGATTGTGACGACGGCGACGTTGTATGTCCTCAAAAGCGGGTATCTCTCTGGCTCCACAACAATCCGAATAGAAACTGTCCAAGGGACTCTCTACGGCCTTCCTGAATCTCAATTCCTTCAGATTCTGCCGGTCCTGCTGGCAGTCCTCGTTGTGATTTTCTCAGTTCTGTACGTCCTGATACGAAAAAAGAGGACCCCAAAGGAACCCCCTCGAAATGTCCATAGAACAGAGGCTGAGGAACCACCATCTTCCCATCTTGCACAACGCCAGCGGTTCAACACTGAATCAGCACGATATCCTGAGACGGTGCCACGAGACCTCTCCACCTCAAACCCGGAATCGCGAGTGGAGGAAATACGGATTCCTGTTCAGGTGAAAAAGAAAGAAACCACGATTATCACAGATCAAAAAGAAGACATACAGATTCCAGAGGAAGAAACCAAACACCCTGATGAATGGTTCAAAGGCCAAGAGTATATGCGATACAAGATCGATGAGCTGACCGGAAAAATCGATCAAAAAACCGATGGGAAATGGTTCGAAGGAGAACAGGACACCAAATATAAAGTCGATGAGACGTTAAAGAAAAATTTAAAGAAGAAAAAAATTGACGAAGACTCTAATCGATAACCCGGTTTCAGCTTCCCGGTCCTGAAAACAGGAAACCTATTCTTTTATTAACGACGTACCATTCAGAGCCTAGAGGCTGTTCGGTTCGCTATGAAGCTGATGTGTGAACTCTCGAAAGAACATACAAGACTGCCTGGCGCAGAAGTGCTTGCGTCACTGAAAGCAGAACAGATCGATGCGACACTCATCAGCTCCAATGAAGATGTCCTCATTGTCGAAGCAAATCCATCGGATACTGAGATCAGACGATTGGCAAAACGTCTTGCTCTTACGTTCGTCATTGATGAACTTCTGTTCTCCTGTCCAGCCAGGATGGATGAGATCCTTCACACCGCGAAAAAACACCCACTGCCCTACGAGGGATCCCTTGCGATCCGATGTAAAAACCGCTCATCACATATTCGTTCAACGCAGCTCATCGACCGATTAGGGGACATCTACACAAAGAACAGGACCGTGGACCTCACCAATCCCGACCTGGAGGTTCGAGTGATCGTGACAAAGGACATCGCATATCTTGGGATAAAAAAAACGGAGATCGCGACCAGTCAGTTTCACCAACGGAGAGGGCATCTACGTCCGTTTCTTTCACCTATCACACTTCATCCGAAAATCGCACGTGCATTGGTCAACCTCTCCCAGGTGAAAAAACACCAAATATTACTAGACCCGTTCTGTGGAACCGGGGGCATTCTTCTTGAAGCAGGGTTTCTTGGAGCACGCATCATTGGGAGTGATGTCGAACAAAAGATGATTGAAGGAAGTCAACAAAACCTTGAATTCTATCATCTGAAGAATTTTCAGTTATATTGCACAGATGTCGGGGAGATTTCAAGATATGTTCCCTCGGTCGATGCGATTGTGACCGATTTTCCTTATGCGCGGGCGACCACAACGAAGGGAGAACAACTCACGCAACTGTATACTCGTGCATTCGCCACTATTGCACAGGTTCTGAAGAAAAACAAATACGCTGTCGTTGGTCTCTCCAGTAAAGACATCTGTGCAATTGGCGAACAATACCTCTCTGTGATGGAAACGTACTCGGTGAAATCCCATCGGAGCCTAACACGATATTTTATCGTATATCAGCGGATGTAAGAAAACCAACATGATCTGATTCTCTTCGCAGCAGAAGCAACAAAGGACCTGCCAACGTTGCCCTTGAGTGGAACCCAAACAATATTGTCTTGGTTTTTGATTTTCTAAGGTGAAGATATATAGCATTCTCCAGAAGGCCAAAGCGCGTTCCATCGTCGAAACACCCTCAACCAAACTCCCCTGTTTCACAGCACCCCCCTATCAAAGTGTTTCAAGGATGTTTTCCTCCTTTTTTCCCTTATTTGAAACGAAAATGGGAACCAAAACGCTTTTACCCCCTTTGGGAGTATCCGTCTAGTCTATGACGCAGCTACACATCATCTTTCTAGGGACCGGTGGAAGCTGGCCAACCGTGAAACGAAATGTGACCTCCGTCGCGGTGAAAAGAGGCAGTGAAATTATCTTGTTTGATTGCGGTGAAGGAACTCAGCGGCAGTTCCAGCAATCCAATTTGAGTTACATGCAGATATCAAAAATCTTTATCACTCATTTCCACGGGGATCATTTTCTTGGGATTCCTGGTCTCATCCAAACGATGCAGTTGAATGACCGAGACAAACCTCTTCATATCTACGGTCCGAAGGGAATCAAGGAACTGACCTCTCAGCTCCTCACCTTAGGGTATTTTCGACCATCCTATCGTGTTATCGCCCATGAAATCAACGATGGAGAGGAAATCATATTTGAAGGGTACAGCGTCTCTGCGTTACGGGTCAACCACAATGTTCCAGCGTTCTCTTATCGTCTGACAGAGCATCAACGTCCCGGTCGATTCAATAAATCCAAGGCGTTGAAACTAGGGATCCCTGAGGGGCCCTTATTCAGTAAATTACAGAAAGGACACCCCATCACCCTTGCAGATGGCCAGAAAATCACACCAGAAATGATCCTGGGTCCTGCAAGGAAAGGACGGAAGATTGTGATTTCTGGTGATACGAAACCATGCGATCAGATTGTCGAGTTTTCAAAGGAGGCGGACATCCTGATACATGAGGCGACCTTCGATGCAAGACTTCAAGAGATCGCACAGGAATATGGACATACGACCGCAGCTCAAGCAGCAGCAATTGCAAAACAGGCAGGAGTCGAAAAATTATTTTTAGTGCATATCAGCCCTCGTTACCTGGATTTTCATGTGCTCGAAGAGGAAGCCCGGAGTGTGTTTCCGCATTCGTACGTCCCGAAGGATTTTCAGGAAATAGAAGTGAAGTTAAAAAAATAAAGATCTCCTATTGTTTTTTTTCAAAATAGGTTTTGTTTTTTATAAGATAACCAATCATGAGGGCAAACACCAAAAAGAACAATAGCGGAGTTATTGACCATAACAATGTTCGATAATCAAATACGTTCCACCCTCCAAAGAGCAATGAAAATATCATGCTGGAAAGTGAGAGAATGGTTGGAAGAAGACCAAGAATTGAGGAAATCAAGACAATAAAGAAAGCCCAGTTTTTACTAGTAAGAAGACCCCAACCAACCATAATGAAGAAGATACCTAGAAGAAGAAAGAAGGTTCCAAAAAGATTATTGTTGTGTGTGTATGACAGAAACCTTGAAGCTATTGAAAGAATCAGTGCTCCTACCAAAATCCAAAAAATAGAAATGAAGACAATACTTGTTGGCACAACAGGACTATCTTCCGTGTCCATTGGTTGTTACCTTTGATGTCTTTTCTTCAGGATTACCAAAGTGAGTACAAGTGCTCCAATCCCAAGAATGAGTTCAAAACCAGGCAGACCGTACCCCGTTGGTCGTTGTTCATAGGATTCCTGTCCTGTCGGTGTCTGGGAGGTTGGTATGTACCATTCGAGAGATTCTGATCCGACCGTATAGATGATTAAGAGAACCAAGCCAAGTAACAGTAGTAATAGTTTTAAGTTTTTATCAATTTCTTGAAGATAAATCCCCCCAACCACCATTGAGCAGACGACGGTTCCGATTCCGATTAGTTTTATGGAGCTAGAAAGTTTATATGACAAAAGGTCGCTCCGACTACTTGGAAAGACATTACTAATGATTGCCCCGATAAAAAAGCATGTGATTCCGAGAATGAGTCCGAGCATAATGACATTCTTCATTGTGAGCTTCATTCTTCATTGCCTCCTAATAATTCTGGGATGATGAGAAAAGAAAAATGTTCAATAACAAGAGGATCACTCCGAACAGAAGCAAGAGGAGTTTTGTATCTTTTTCCATTTTTTCGACAAAGAAACCACCAACTATCATAGTGATACAAACGATACCCATGCCGGTGAGTTTTATCACTGAAGAGACCTGATTTGGTAGAAGATAGGTATCTGTACTCGGTCCTAAGATGATATAGACGGCCATCCCGAAAAAAAAGAGCATGATACCGCTACCCAAACCAATCATCAGAAGAAGGTTTTTATTCCATACCATTCTTTCACTCCAAAAAAAGAAACTCTCATACCCCCTAAATAATTATTGGTGCAGAATTACGAATATGACTCGTTAAACTCTGAGTTGTCTTTTTAAGAGATTGTTGAGAACATTACAATTGGGGTCGCTGACGGTTTTATTCCTTATGAGGTTTCGCAAAAAAGGTGGTCGCAATAGCGTAGAGGTCCATATCGACCGTCCTGAGTTTCGTGACTGAATCCGTCAGGTTCACAGGCACGATTTTATAGCCTCGTAAGGCGACCATTTTTCCAAACAACCCCTCCTTTACCAGCTCGACTGCCGCAACTCCATATCGGGTCGCAAGCACCCGGTCGTATGCGGTCGGGGACCCACCGCGTTGCACATGCCCCAGGACCGTGAAGCGGGTCTCAACCCCGAGTCGTTTTTCGATTTCCTTTGCGAGACGCTGCCCGATACCACCTAGCCGGACATGACCAAACTGGTCTTTTTCTGCTGATAACGTCTCAAACTGGTCGGTGTCACTCGGTTTGGCTCCCTCTGACACGACAACAATACTGAACTTTTTCCCGCGGTCATGCCGTGCTTTTAAATTGTTACAGACATCATCAATATGAAACGGTATCTCAGGGATTAATATCTCATCAGCGCCACCAGCAATCCCGGAAACGGTCGCGATCCATCCAGCGTGTCGTCCCATCACCTCCAGCACCATGATGCGATGGTGGGATTCTGCGGTGGTATGGAGCCGGTCTATCGCATCGGTCACAATAGAGACTGCGGTGTCAAACCCAAACGTGTAATCCGTCCCGGAGATATCATTATCAATCGTCTTTGG